>MZGJ01000017.1 GCA_002084955.1 candidate division CPR3 bacterium 4484_211
CCCAATCCAATCACTCCTAAGGTTTTTCCCTTTAATTCAAACCCCATGTCGAGTTTATATTTGCCTTGTTGAGTCCTTCTATCGGTGAGAATAATTTTCTTGGCCAAACAAATAAGCAAAGCCAAAACATGCTCAGCCACAGATTCGGCTGAATAATAAGGAACATTGGTAACAACAATTTCTCTTTTTTTGCAATAATCCAAATCAATCCAACTAAATGAGGTAGTGGCTAAAGCAACGCCTTTCAAATTGGGCAAACTTTCCATTAATTGAGTAAATCTTCCCTCTTGAGCCTTTTCAAAACCTCCCAAATTATCTGGATCAGCAGCCAAAATTTCTGAATCCTTGGCTAATTTAATTAGCTCTTCTATTGGATATTCTCTCCGAGAATCGGTGTAAACAATCTCCCCTAATTGCGAAAGTCTTTTCTGCTGCTCTTCGTTAAATTCTGTTTTTGGTGCAAGAATTGTGATTTTCATTTTTAATCTTCCAAAATTTTTTCTAAAAGCTCGGGAAATTGTTTGTATTGAGGTCCAACCTCTAAATTAAAGTGGCCTTGACCTTTTTTAACGAGGAGCTCAGCATCAAGTTTTTCCTTTAAATATTGAGCATGAGACAAAGGTACATAAGGATCGTTGTCTGAGTGGTAAAGAACGACCCTTTTGGCATGAGCTTTAATTTTCTCCCAGTTAAATGGCTCTTCAAATAATCCATTTAAAGCATCCCAGCTAAGATTATCTTTAAATGCTGAAACTAGAATTGCTTTTTTAATGACTACATTTTCTGGTAAATTTTGCAAAAAACCCAAAATGGCTACTGCTCCTGAAGAATGGCCAACAACAATGGAATCTTCATCAAACTGCCAATTAGAAAAAATGTGCTTGAGATATTTTTTAGTATTTGGATAATCTGCATCAGGAAGGTCAGGAACCCAAACTTTATAACCCCGCCTTTCCAGTTCCTTTTTAAGCCAGGGAAACCAGTTGCCTTGACTATTATTCCCGGTTCCATGCAAAATTAAAACGTTTTTCATAAATTATTTTTAGTTTACCAAAATTTATTTTTTCCTTCCATACTTCAAAAGGTGGGTGGTCGGGAGATTGGTGGTAGGTTGTTTCTTATCTCCTTTAAGCGCCACCTGCTGGCTAGCGGCGGAAAAGAATAAAAAATGAAAAAATAGAACGGGGTGAAAAAGTAAAAAATAGAGATTATGACTAAGTGTAGCTTTCGAAAATATACTTAACTTGAGTTAATTCATAAAATCCATATTTGCCACCTTCCCTGCCAATACCACTTTTCTTGTAACCACCAAAAGGGCAGGCTGGAGAAAAATAATTACTGGAGTTTATGGAAACAGTTCCTGCTTCTAATTTTTGAGCAATTTTTCGAGCCAGTTTCAGATCCTGAGTATAGATTTGAGCCGACAGTCCATATTCGGTTTTGTTGGCCATCCTGATTGCTTCGTCAATATCTTTGAAAGGAATTACCGGAAGCACCGGTCCAAAAACTTCTTCTTTTAAAACACGCATCTTAAAGTTGACATTAGTCAAAATGGTAGGAAGATAATAACTTCCCTTTCTTAAAGATTTATCTTTTGGCCGACCTCCACCAATTTCGACTTTAGCTCCTTTTTTAATTGCATCATTAACCTGAGCCTCCAGTAATCTCAATTGCTTTTGGGAAACAAGAGGGCCAAAATCTACCTTGTCAAAAGGATTACCAACTTTGGCTTTTTTGACTTTTTCTACTAATCCTTCGACAAAGTCTTTATAAATCTTCCGATGAACGAATAATCGCTTGATGGCATCACAAGCTTGGCCACAATTTAAGAATCGGTAAAAGTAGATATTTTCTAAAGCATGGTCTAAATCCGCATCATCCATAACAATTGCCGGACTACTGCCACCAAGCTCTAAAAGACAACGAATAAATTTTTTAGCACATTTTTGATAAATCTCCTCTCCCACTTTAGTGCTGCCGGTAAACCAAACCAAATCAATATCGCTATCAACAAGCATGGCACCAACCTTGCCGTCTCCGTGAACAATATTGACGACGCCTTCTGGCAAACCAATCTTTTCTAAAATATCAATTACTTTCTGGCCACACAAAGGGGTATATTCTGAATGTTTAAAAACAACAGTGTTGCCGGCAATAATATTGGGCATAATTCCCCAGATGGCATTGCCAAAAGGAAAGTTCCAGGGAGCAATCACCGCACAAACTCCAACTGGCTCATGAACAACCTTTCTTAAAACTTTTTTGGTTTTTTCAATGATCTCGTCCTGAAGAATTTTTGGTCCTTCTTGGACATAGTATTTCAAATAATCCTGATCCCAATCAATATCATCAAGTGACTCTTGGTAGGGCTTTCCCATTTCTAAAGTAGCCAGCCTGGCTACTTCTTCCTTGCGTTTTAAGATTTCTTTGGCAAACTTTTCAATATAAGAAGCTCTTTTTTCAACCGGGATTTCTCGCCAAAACTCAAAGGCTTTCTTGGCCTTAGCTACTGCCTTTTCGACATCTTTTTTGGTAGCGACTTTAACTTCGCCAACCACACTTTGGTCATGAGGATTGATTGATTTGAGTTTCATTTTTACTCCCTGGTAGAATTGTCAACTATGGAAACCCTCAAAAGGTTTTTTGCCTTTTTTCATCACATAAACTTTAGCAAACTCAATGGCTATTGCTCTTCCAATTCCGGTTGAAGCACCGGTAACAAGAGCAAATTTGTTTTTAAGTTTCATTGTTCTCATTTTAACAAAAACTGCCAGAGAGGAATAATTTTTAAGCTCTCTTTTTGAACAAAAACATCTTTGCTGACAATAAGTCCCTTTTTTATTTTAAATTTTTCCAAAAACTTTGTGATTTGTTTTTTATCGATCTTGCCATATTTGACTTCTATTGGAACAACTTCTCCCTCTTTTTTCAAAACAAAATCCACTTCAAAGTTGTTACGGAAATAAAAGCGGGCGTCTAAAAACTCAGCCACTGCCACCTCAGCTACTTTTTGCAAAATCTCATCTTGATAAAAATCCTCTCGATAAGCAAAGCAAAAAGCAGTATTGGTAGGATAAACTTTCTTGGCTTTTCTTGAAGTAATTAAAAATCCAGGTCTAAGATTTTTTACCTCTCTGATGACAAGCCCATGCTTTAAATACTCAAAATAATTGATGATGGTTACCTTACTTCTTTTCAAATCACAGCTTAGCCGGTCAAAATTGACAATCATCCCTGGATTTCTGGCAATCATCTCAATTAGAACCTGCAAAAGCTCAATATCTTTTAAGCCAAATTCAAGAGGCAGATCTTTAAAAACGATTCTTTCCAAAACTGTATTTTTTATGTATTTTCTAATTACCTCGTCTTCTTTTTCCTCCACAATCTCAGGAAACCCACCTTTTCTTAAATAATCCAAAAACAAGGGCATCAGTTTCCTTTGGTAAAGCTCAAGGTTTTTTGGGGAAAATTGCACTTCCTTCCATTCCAAAAACTCAGAAAAACTCAAAGGTTTTAAGAAGAAATCAAAAACTCTGCCAGCTAAGCTCTCCTGAGACTTTCTTTGCAACAAGACAGAGGCAGAACCGGTTAAAAAAATCTTGATATTGGGATAGCGGTCATAAAGAATTTTGATTTTGTTTTGCCAATCTTTAAGTTTTTGAATCTCGTCAAAGAAGAAATAAACTCTTTTAATTTCAGTCAAGTTTTTTTTCAAGACTTTTTGTTCATAAGTTTTGATTAGGTCTTCAATGCCAGCTATTCTTTCATCAAAGGAAAAATAAAAAATCTCTAAAGGAGAGATTTTTTTATCAAGGAGATACTGAATTAATTGATAAAAAAGAGTTGTTTTTCCTACTCTTCGAAGACCAAAAACCAAAAGAGCTTGGCGTTTTTTAAGATATTTTTTTAGTTTTTCCAAAAGAGGTCTCTGAAATTTACCCAAAAAGGCACTTGGAACCTTACTAGTTGTCCACCAATTATTTGAACCTGTTAAAACATCAATCTCCATCAAGATTAGTATACCAAACTATACTAAAATGTCAAGGATTAGTAAAGTGGCCTTCCGGCCAATTCCGGTTGAAGCTCCAGTAACAATGGCAAATTTATTTTTGAGTTTCATTTTTAATCCTCCAAAATTTTTTCTAAAAGCTCGGGAAATTGTTTGTATTGAGGTCCAACCTCTAAATTAAAGTGGCCTTGACCTTTTTTAACGATGAGCTCAGCATCAAGTTTTTCCTTTAAATATTGAGCATGAGACAAAGCCAAACTTTATAACCCCGCCTTTCCAGTTCCTTTCTAAGCCAGGGAAACCAATTGCCTTGACTATTATTCCCAGTTCCATGCAAAATTAAAACGTTTTTCATAGATCATTTTTATCTTAGCAAAGTTTGTTTTGAAGTCAAAATTCCTGAGGTGATACCAGTCCGAGTTTTTTGACTTTAGAGGTTGCGGGCACTTATTCCAATACTGTCTGTTTGAAAATAAGCGATTATTAATTAACCTATTGCTAGTCTTATCAAGCCCACTGTCATTAAAAAAATGCCTAAAAATCTTATTGCATAGGTTTTAAGAGGATGATATTCTAATAATCTTTTATTGGATCGAGAAAGAGCAAAAGCAACTACGCTGCCCAGCGGCATAGAATTGACAATTGCCGGAACAACGACTTGATAAGAAAAAGCTTTTAGAATCAGCAAGAGGCCAAAGAACTCCAAAACTACCGCCGGAATCATAAATAGAATTGGTTTTATTTCCACTTTAATTTTTTTGTAAATAAAGGGAAGAAAAAACAAAAGTCCAATTGATCCATAGAAAAACTCATAAAAAGTAAAATTCCAAAAACCTAAAGCATTAGTCCCTCTATTGGCGGCAATCCGGGTTATGGATAAGCAAAAGACCCAAAGAAGAAAAACATACACATATTTATTGAGAAAAGACTTGAATTTTAGTCGCTCATCATAAACAGCAAAAAAACCAGCGATAACAATCAAAATCAACCAAGGGATATTTTGAAAAGGAATTTTTTCTCCCAAAACAAAAAAGGCCAAGAGAGGTGTAAAAACATTGCCTAAATTGAACAGTGGCCCCATTGTTGTTACATCAAGTTTGTAAAGAGCATGGCTAAAACAGAAAATGCCAATAAAGATAGGAATTGTATAGGGAAGAATAAATGAAAGTTGCTTAATATCAGCCGGGATAACCTTAATAGGATTGAATAATGGTAAAAATAGCCCTAGACAAAAATAAATAAGAAAATACCAGAAAAACCAAGCATAAGGATTGGGCATGGCATGCTTGGAGGTGAGTTTAAAAGTAATAATCGAGGCCGAAAAGAAACAAAGAGAAATGATGCTGAAAAATTAAATATGGCGGCATAACCTTAGTTTACCAATTTTTATTTTTTACTTCCATATCTTTAGAGGTGGGTGGTCGAGGTGATGATAGTGGGGGAGGGAATGCCCCTGCAGCCGCCGATCTATCTAATAACCTTTAAGAGTTTTTGACAAAATAAGTTCGATCCCAATTGTAAAATTGCACCAAAACTTAAGATAAACTTGCCATTGCAAAATAAACTTCCCCAATCCTGCGGTCGGGGATTCAAGTAAGGTTGGTTGAAACGGATTTTATGCAAGGACAGCGCTGGAGGCGTGAATTGTTCTAAGCTTCTCAAGTGAAAGAGAAGTGTTTTTGTTGCCCTTTTCCTCCGTTGCCAAACTATTGCCAAACAATCCTCTCTTTTCTTTCGTCAGTTATTGGAGTTGTACCAATATACTCCTCCACTTTGTCAAGCAGCTTCTTGATATACGCCGGAAACTTCTGGGCGTATTTTTTTAGTAATTCCTTATCTACCTCTTTCAAGTCTAATTCTTCAATATTTAAACTTCCCCTTCCCCTACTTACCATGTAAAGCTGGTCTAATAAGGCTTTTTCCAGCTCAGCTATATACACCCCCCCCTCCATTCTGTAACCAAAAAAAAGATCTTTTCTGAGCTGGCGAAATTCTACTTTAGTTTCCCAAAGGGTCATTTTTTTACTTCTTCTGGTAGTGGCAAAAGTCTGAGTGTAAGGAACTTGGCTCAAAACCCCGTATCTTGATAGAGCTGACCCAAAAGAAAGGTAAGAAGGATAGTAAAGTTGGTTGGCGATTTTTGGTACGTCAACTTGAGAAAAGCCTAGTTGATAAACTCCTCTTTTGATTCTGGTTAAAATTTCCTTTTCTATCAGTCTGTTTATGGCTACCTTCAGACTATCCCTGGGAAGATCAGTAATCTTTTGCATATCAGCCATCGTAAAATAGCCCTTATCAAGGGATTGAAGTTTTTTAATAAGCGTAATGGTACTCATTCTTTTGGCAGCCATGTTTCAATTAGTTTTTGCTTGCCTTCCGGCAGAAGCCGATGTAGCTCTCTTTTTACTTGACTAGCCTTAAATTGACTAAAGTCCATTTTCACCGGTTTCTTAAGGGTTTGCCCAATAAACCAAAGGTCAAAAATATCCCTTATCCTGGGTGGAGAAATGGCCAACTTTTCTTTTCTAATCCACTCAAGGCTGGCCACCTGAGCTATCACGGTAATTGGTGTTACCTCACTTTTTAGATTCATTAAAGTGTAATCCTTGCCCTTTTCCCACTTCCCTTTTCTAACAGAAATCTCCACCTTAATACCAATTGTCTGAGGTAAAACAGCGTCTAAAACTTTGAACTTAGCATACAAGGTGTAATACTTTCTTAATGCTTCTATTAACCTAAGGTTGGGAGTAGCCCGAGCGATTTTTTTACACCATTCCCGAAAATCTTTTTCCTTTATTTCTCCAATTTGAGAAAAGTCTAAGTCATCAGAAAATCTGGGCGAGCCATAAGCTAAACGCAAGGCCGTACCTCCTCTAAACACCAACTTATTGCCAAAGCTACTATCAAAAATACTATTTAACAAAACCATTTCATACTCTTCTCTGACAACCTGAACCAGAGAAATTCTTAGGGTTTTTTGTTTTTCTAAGGCTAACCTTTTGTCCATACTTATTCCTTCTTAGTTATCATTATTGTTAACCTACTCTGAACTATATAATAATGGTGTCGTTTTGTCAACTTTTGCAGCCGCCAATTTTATTCGACGGTTAAGCCGCCAACGTATGTTATGTTTGATAGATTTGAGGCCGTTTCTTAGTGTCCTGTGTCTTTGGGCGGGCAGGAGTCAGTAGATAATGGCGCTTTTTAAGGTGTCGGGACAATCTCTTTGGTCCATACCCGGTTTGATTTTTTACCTCAATTACTTTATCCTCTATTTGAGAGGGCGTTTCGCCAGGCCGCCGCTTATTGGACAAGCTGGAAGGTCGGAACCCTCCTCCGTACAGTATGTATCCTTGCAAATTTTTTCACGAACGAAAAAATTCTTTTGTTTTACATAAAATTACTCGATCAGGAAATTTCTTGCTGGGGTGTTAACAACAGGGTTTACACTTTCCTTTCTAACGTTCCTAACAATCCAAAAATCAGCCTTCTGATCCCTTGCATCTTTCAAATTTTACTTTACTCGTCCGCCGGCGGTGCTTTTTACAGCTTAACTAGACTTTATTTCAAAATCGGGGGCGGATGTTTTGCTTTCTGGTGCGTTTATTTTATGGTACAATCCAAATAAGTTGCAGACTGGGCATTAGACATGGAATTAAGAGAATTTCTAAAGCCTTTCCAAAAAAACATAGGACTAATTCTGGGAGTCTCGCTTTTTTTCGGCGCAGCAGCTTATCTGGTAAGTGCGTCTTTGCCGCTAAAATACCGCGCCAGCGCTACGGTTTATGTTCAAAGGGTGGCCGACGAAAGTAAAGGCAATTACTTTACTTACGAAGGTTATTATGCGCAGAAAGCGGCCCAAGAATATGCGGATACAGTCTTAGGGTTTTTGCAAAGCCCGGACATTATCCATCGGGCTGTACAAATTGTTTATCCAAAACTAGATGAGGCCCGGTTTAAAAAAATACAAAAGTCAATCCGCGCGGAAAAGAGGGCTCCTCAGCTGGTTCTTGTCACGGTTACCCTGCCCAACGGCAGCGAGGCGAAACAGTTAATTTCCGCCCTAGCCCAAGCCGCCCAGGAAAGGGCCAAACTTCTTAACCAATCTGGTAATGAGGCTATGCAGATAGATCTTTTAGCCTCGGAACCCCTATTGGAAGAAATTAGACCCCATAAGGGACTGAACTCGGTAGTGGCCTCCGGAGTGGGATTTGTTTTGGCATGCATAATAGTTTGGTTAAAAGAGTATCTATGAAATACTGCCCATGAAAACCGCTCTGTCCAGCACCAATTACTCTTCGGCCACCGTTCTAATCGCCGGCGCGGCAAGCTTTTTGGGCCACCACTTGGCCGAAACACTGCTTGTCTCCAATGCCCGGGTTATCGGCGTGGACAATTTGACCACAGGATCCGAAGATTTAGTTAAGGAGCTTTACTCAAATTCGCTGTTTAGTTTTTTCAGAGCCGATGTCAATCAGCCCCTTCCCGCGGCCTTATACAAAGAAAACATTACGCACATCATTCATCTGGCCAACATCGAGGCCTGCACTTCTAAAGATGAAAGGCTTCAGCTAAATGAGCTTTTAACCAACTCCTTTGGAGTAAAAAACCTCCTAGATTTTAGCCTTGATAAAAAAGCCCCCTTTGTTTTTACCTCAACGATAGATCTTTATCAGGGCCTTGCCTCCTCCAGCAGTTTAAGCCGCTATTATGACGGAGAGCATCTGGAGAATAAACTAACCTATGTGGAGGCTAAAAGATACGCCGAGAGTCTTTGTCAAGAATACGTAGATCTTTACAATGCCGATGTCCGTATAGCTCGCCTTTCGGAGGTCTACGGGCCCAAGATGAGACTAGATCAGGCAGGGGTTGTAAGTCAACTTATTAAAAAAACACTGGCGAAGCAGGATTTGGTGGTTCCCCAGACTGCCCAAGACAAATATTACCTAACCTACATTACCGATGTGGTTTACGGATTGGTAAAACTAATTTTTGCGCCGGAAAAGCAGGTTAAGCAGGGTATCTTTTATTTTGTTAACCCTCAAGAGGTCAATCTTTTAGATGTAGCCAATGTGCTTTCTGAACTTAGTCCCTCCCCACTAAAAGTCAGCTTAAGTCCGCCGGCTAAAAATGTTCCCCTAATTGGCAGCCCCAAAATTGATCTTTCTCGAAGCAAGAGAGATTTGTATTGGGAAGCCAAGGTAGGCTACACCGAGGGACTAAAAAGAACTCTGGAATATTTTCAAAAACATCCGCCTAAATTTTTGCAGGAAGAAGAAAAAGAGAAAAAAGAACCGTCCCCGGAGCCGGCTGCTGCCTACAGGCCGAAGACGGGAAGCTTAACCGAGTCACAACGAAATGCCGTTAAATATGAAGTTGCGCAAGAGGAAATTAAAAGCAGGTTGGAACAAAAGGCAATTCCGCCGGAAGACGAGAAACTTTCTTTACCCCCATCCTCTTTAAAACAAAAAATTGCCTTTAGGCTAAAAAGTTTGGTTGGAAGACCGGAGGTTCGTACAGTCGGGGAGGAAACAGCAAGGGTTGGGGGCTGGCTGTCGCTTAAGCACCAAGAAGAAAAGCCCCCATTTGAGGAGAAAGAGCCTCAAAAAAAGGAGGATTTCCAAAAAGTGGCAGGAGTGGAAGCACGCCGGAGAAAATTGAATTGGAAGAAATTTATTGCCTGCGTATCTTTTGGTCTGGTCTCGGTTTATTTTGTTTTCCTTCCCCTGGGTCTGAGTTCGTTCTTTACCTTTCAGGGATATCGGTCTCTCCAATCAGCCAAAGCGTCAATTCTCTCCGGTAATCCCAAATCTGCCTCGCGGCAATTTCTAATTTTGCAAAAAGATATCCAGCGAGTTGGCCGCCAGCTTAATAATTTAGGCTGGCTCTGCCGCCTTTTAGGTCAAGATAAAAGATGTCAGGCGGCAGGAAAATTGCTGACCACGGCCGATTTTCTGGCCGAGGGCGCCTATTTCGGGAGCCAGGCGCTGGAAGAAGGGCAGAACCTGCTGCAGACAGTCCAGTCGGTGTCTCCTCCCTTGGGAGGAGCTGAGACGGGAGGCAATATTGCCGAAAAGATAAAAAATTATGTCTCGCAGATGGTCATTAATGTTAATCTGGCAAAGAAGCGCTTTTCTTTGGCCAATGTGGAAGCACAAAAAATTGACTCCCGCCAGTTCCCGTTTGGCCTGAGCAGGCGCTTGGAAGATGGACTGCAGGTTTTAGACTGCTCTGATAAAGAAATAGCAAACATAGAGATCTTCTTGAGTAAATTGCCCCTGCTTCTGGGAATTCCGCAGAAACAGACGATAATGATACTTTTGCAGAACAATAATGAGCTTCGCGCCACCGGAGGATTTATTGGCAGCTATGTTTTGGCCACCTTTAATTCAGGCGTCTTAGAGGAGATTAAGGTTGATGACATTTATAATCCGGATGGACAGCTAAAAATTACCGAGACAGCCCCCCAACCCCTTCGTGACTACCTTGAAGTTGACCAATTAGGAATTCGCGATGCCAACTGGTGGCCTGATTTCCCCGCCAGTGCCCAAAAGATCGCCGCCCTTTTTAAACAGGCCACCAATAGAGAGGTGACTACAATCATCGGGTTGAATCTTTTGTCTGTACAAAGTCTTTTGGCAGAAGTAGGGCCGCTTACCCTGGATGATTATCAGGAAACAATTGACGCAGGAAATCTTTTTGAACGGGCCGAGTATCACGCCGAGGTAGGATTTACCCCGGGATCAGACCAAAAAAGAAACTTTTTAACCAGTCTGTCTCAGGAACTGATAGATAGAATTTTGGTTCTGGAAGGATCTTCTTATCTTAAAGCCGCCAGATCCCTGCTGTCCGGCCTAAGCAGCAGGGAGATTTTACTTTATTCGTCTAATCCCTCTCTGCAAAGTCTTTTCGCCAATCTAGACTATGAAGGGTCAATGCCATTAACGCCGGGTGACTTTATATCTGTGATTGATTCCAATGTTGGCGGCAATAAGGCCAATTATTGGGTAAAGCGTTCATCCAGGTATCGGCTGGATGTAGATCGCGACGGTAATCTGATAGGAGTCCTCACTGTAAGGTGGAACCACTCCGGCACTTCCGGGACTTGGCCTGGGGGGGATTACCGAAATTATCTCCGCGTTTATGTGCCTTTAGGATCCGGCCTTTTGGAGTCTGAAGGCTTTTCCTCTGAAGTGGTAGAGTATGATGAATTTGGCAGGAGAGTTTTTGGCGGCCTGGTAAAAGTGCCGGTCAATTCTTCTAAGGAAGTAGAGCTTAAATACTATCTCCCCCGAGAAATTGGCTTTGCCGCCCAGACTGTTTACCAATTGGGGATCCTTAAACAGCCGGGCATCGCCGACGAGCCTTTTAAACTTACCATCAATTTACCGGTCTTTTTAAAACCCAAGCGCGTCTCCTCCGGTTCTATAGACAAGACCCAAACCAAAATCACCTGGGAGACAACGTTAACCAACAATCAAGAATTTGAATTAGAGGTGGGAAGATAAAACCAGAATCTCGTTGATCTATTCAATTAGATCTGGTTTCAGCAGCTTCTGCCTTGCATAGTCGGCTGCGTGATAGAGCCGGTACAGGGGAGAAAGCGGCAGGTCTAGGCAGCCAAGATAATTTATTCGTTTCCCTCCAAAACCTTTCTTAAATAGGGTGTGGCCGCTCCAGGAATGTTTAGGGTTGTCATTGGGGGCAACACCCCATAGATCGTAGCTTTTAACTCCTTCCTCTTTAAGCGACTGCATAATTTCCCACTGCAAGATATAGGCTCCAAAAAGACTTTTGATCTCTGGGGTTATTTTTGATGCGCCCCAAAGGTAATAACCCCGTAATTTAGTCTTTAAAATTACCGCCCCGGCAATCAACCTGGCGCCTTCCGGTAAATTGCCGGTAATCACAAAAGGCAGATGCGATTTTTGGCCGGAGGGGCGAGGAGGAAGAAAAGATAAAAACAACTCTGCCTGTCCCCGCGGGGCCATCAACCTAAAAATCTTCTCAAATTGCCTCCAGGGACGGTGCACAAAGGCGCCTTGAGCAGTTTCCTTGTACATTTTGTAGAACTGCTTCCAAAGCCCCAGGCTGCCGCCGCCGTCTTTAACAACCCTCACGCCCTCCCGCGCGCCGCGCCTTATCCCATACCGAGTGTCTTTATCCATTCGGTAGAGAATCTCTTCCTTGGCGGCAGTTAAGTCTACAATGGCCGTGTGGGAAGGCTGGATTGACTTGAAGTAAGGGAATAATTGTTGATTGTTAATTGTTGATTGTTTGTCCTGAACCGCATCTATTCCGGTTCGGGGCTGATTGTTAATAATTGGGGGCTCGAGACGAAAGAACAGAGTCCTCCAAGAAGCATAATCCTGTTTGACAGACTTTAAAAGAGTAGAAAGAATTTCTATTGACTTATCATCATTCCAACTGATAACTGGGCCTCGAGGGCAGTAAAACAGGGAAAAGCCCATTGGCAGTTGCCTTCTTAAAATCTGGGCCGCCCCAACCAGCTGGTGGTTATCAAATATACCCAGTCTAATCGGCCGCCAGACTGCTGATCTTTTTACCTCCCCCCATTCCCAATACTGCAATGGGCTGCCAAAGGGATGATTGGCGACAAATTCATTCCAGGTGCTTCTTAAATTTTGATCAAACACTTTTATCTGGAGAGCCATCGGAGCGGAGCCAAATTGGATTTAGCTATTATACCGGGGCAATAGACCCCACAATGGACGAGATATAATTTCAAGATTTAATCGTGAAGCTCCCTGCTCTGAAAGCGGACGCAACACGGGAAAGTTTTGGTTATTGTTTTTATAACTATGACAACTAGATTGGGCATTTATGGCCTATTCTCAGATACATTTTAGTCTATAATAAACTAGTCTATCATACTCTCGGGCTTAGATGGAGTGGTCAGCCTGCTTTCAGTAAAACGGCAATTGCGTCTCGGTTGAGGAAAATGTTATAATTTGGCCGGCTTAACAGGAGAAAGGTCTATCGATCCGATGCCCGCCTATCTTTGGCGGGAAAATCGGATAGGAAAGTCCAGACCACACAAGGCAGGGTGGGCGCTGTAAGGCGTTCGTGGCAACACCGAGTGATCCGATGTATTTCGGATATCTTAAAGGAATTAACCTTTAGGAAGAGCCGCAGAGACGTAGTCCCGACTTTATGTCGGGGGTGAAACGTGGCAATCCTCCCCGTGGCAACTCCCGGATGGCACAATGAGGCCGCCTGCTTAGTGCCGAAGACGGAGGCAAAGACAGATGATAGACAGCCCAATTTAATTGGGGGAACAGAATCTGGCTTACTCTTCTCCTGCCAAGCCGATTGAAACACAACATTCCCTTCCTAGTCCGCAATTGTTTATTTCCACCCTTTAAATCCCCAACTGATTAGCTCCTCGGTTTCCTCTTCTCGATTATTAGAGCCTAAAATGACAATTAAGAGCTTCCTTCCTTTTCTTTCAACATAGGTAATTAGGCATTGACCGGCCTCCGTGGTAAAGCCGGTTTTTATCCCTCTAACACCGGTAATTTTCCCCAGCAAAGGGTTGGTGTTCTTCAGATGATGCCAGCGTTTTCCCCCTTTTATCCGTGAGTTTTCCACCGGGACGGAAGTTACGATTTTAGCTTGTGTAGAAACCATCTGCGCCAGGAGCGGCTGTTTTAAGAAGTACCAGGTAAGGTGAGCCAGATCCATAGCAGTTGAGTAATGATCTTTATTGTTCCAGCCGACGGGATTGGTAAAGTGAGTATTGTTCAAACTTAGCTTTCGTGCTTTTTGGTTCATGGCGGAAACGAATTTTGTTGCCCCTCCGGGATAGGCGGCGGCCAAGGCTTGCGCGGCGTCGTTGCCAGAGTTTAGAAGCAGTCCCCACAGGAGAGCCTCCGTAGTGATTATTTCCCCTTTGTTTAGCCCCATTAAAGACCCGTCTTCTTCAATTTCCGGGACAACAATCTGTTTGTCTAAAGGATAGTTTTCGTAGGCTACCAGAGCGGTCATGATTTTGGTTAAGGAAGCTATGGGCACTTTTTGCTGCGCATTTTTGCCCCATAAAATTGTATGGCTTTGGGGCTCCAAAACTAAATAGGCCGCGGCGGTTAATTGGGGAGGAGAAATGCTCTTGGCCTGGAAAGGAATTTGTGCCGGCGGAGTGTTGATTGCAAGAGTAAACGGGGTTATCGTGTCTGCGCCGAGCACTTTTCCAGCAGGCACTTGAGCAATAAAAGAGAAAGAAAGAACGAGAAGGAGAAGCGCCAGAACTATTACGGTATATCTTTTGGATGTGAAATTAAGCATTCAACTATTTCTATGCTACACCATCTGCTATCAGATAACCGCATTTGAGTTTACTGCAGTAACAACTCTTGCCGCGCACCTTTGTGGTACTGCGGTCAGTTCGCACCCAGAAACGCAGACTAAAATCTGCCGTTGCATTATTTGTAATTCTTCTTAACTTCTATTCCCAATTCATCCAGTTGTTCTTTGGTCACTTTACTTGGGGCTTCCATAACCGCTGTTCGGCCGCCCGAAGTGTTGGGAAAGGCAATAATTTCTCTAACGCTGGGTTCTCCCTGAGCGGCCATAAGCAAGCGGTCAATTCCGGGAGCAATGCCCCCGTGCGGCGGAACACCATATTCAAACGCTGTAAGAAGGTGACCGAATTTGGCTTCTATTTCTTGCACTGAATGTCCTAAAATTTCAAAAATTTTTTGCTGTATCCTAGGGTCGGTGATTCTAATACTGCCTCCCCCCACCTCAAATCCATTGCAAACCAGATCATGCTGAAAAGAGCGGACTTTTAGGGGATCGGTGTCCAAAAGCGGCAGGTCCTCGTCTTTGGGAGCGGTAAAGGGGTGGTGCATGGGGGAAATTTCCCGCGTGGCAGTTTTCTCAAAGAGGGGGAAGTCTAAAACCCAGGCGAAAGCCAGAACATCAGGATCTTTTTTATCCCGCAGGTCAAATTTATCGGCGCCGAACTTTTTAATTGCTTCATCATATGTAAACCGCGGAAACGGCGTTTGGAGGATTTTTTTATTCAGCACTTTTTGAGCAAGATCGGTAAAGAGTTCTTCGGTTAAAGCTAGAATTTCTTCTTGGGTAACAAAAGACATCTCCATGTCCAACTGGGTAAATTCCCCATAGGCACGGTCAGCTCGCGGGTCTTCATCCCGAAAGCAGCGGGCAATTTGGAAGTATCTCTCAAAGCCGGCGACCATCAAAAGCTGTTTGTACTGTTGCGGGCTTTGAGGCAGGGCGTAGAATTCACCCGGCTGCAATCTGGAAGGAACAATAAAATCCCTGGCACCCTCCGGAGTAGCCTTGCTTAAAATTGGCGTCTCGATTTCCACAAATCCTCGGCGGGTAAGAAAAATTCGGATATGTTGGATAGCGCGGTGCCGTAAACGGATTATCTCGGCCATCCGTTTACGCCTTAAATCCAGATAACGATATTTTAGACGCAAGGATTCATCAATTTCGTAACCGTCGGTGTCTATAGGAAAAGGTAAGTCCTTGGCCTTGTTAATGACAACTAAATTTTGGGCTTTTACTTCAATGGTACCGGTTTTCAGTTTGGGATTTAGAAACTGTTTTTCACGCTTTTTAACCAGTCCCTCTACCTTTATCACCGATTCGTTCTTGAGCTTCTGAGCCGCGCGGTAAATTTCCGGAGAGATGTCAGGAGAAACAACAACCTGGATTAACCCGGTACTGTCTCTTAGGTCAATGAAGACAACTCGCCCGTGATCTCGTCGAGCGTGAACCCAGCCTTTTAGGGTCACCTCTTCCCCGATTTTACCTAACGCTTCAGAAACGTAAGTTTTAGACATAGCTAAATTAAGAACCTGCGCTCCTGCCGGCATGGCTTTCTGGTTCTTGGGTAAAATACCTGATGGACAGTGTCCAACCAGAGGCCCCCAGGCCAAAGTGCGCTCCTGCAATGTGAAAATTATAGCATTTTTAGCCCACGAAGTTTTAATATACCTCCGTCCGGATATCTTTCTTATTCACACCTGCCTCTTCTAAACTGGAGCTTAAGTCTTTCACAAACTGCGGCGGGCCGACGATGTAAAAATCTGAATCGGTAAGTTTTGGCAGGTGCCTTTGGATCATTTCCGGATTAATTCTTCCGCATTCTCCATGCCATTGTTTTTTGGAGGTATTCATACGGGTCATGGTAGGGATAAAATGGAATTTGGCACTTTCTAGTTTTTGGAATATTTTTAGAAAAGGGGCGCTTTCCGGACGCCGGTTGCAGTAAAAAAGGTAAATTTTGTGGCCGGTTTGTTCGTGAACAGAGTAAAAAATCATACTCCTCAAGGGGGCAACACCCACTCCTCCCGCCAGCATAACCTGGGGACGCGAAATATCTTTATTGAGACAGAGACTGCCCAACGGGCCTTTTATTTCTACTTCGCTCCCAAGGGCTAAATTCATAAGATTTTGCTTAAAGGCAGAGTCGCTGAGACGGGTGAGGACAAGGAGATAATCTTCGTGCGGTGCGGAGGCAATAGACATGGGGCGGCTGTTGCCTTTTTGGTCGTTTTCTAAAGGATCAATTAGGGTGAGGATAATAAACTGACCGGCAATAAAACGAAAGTCTCTGGGCTTCTCGAATTCAAAAGTCATAGCGTTTTCGGCCACCTCGCATTTGTTTTTTAGTTTCACACGGCAACTATTCATGGTGTATATTTGCACAATTTATTGAGAATGGGTCATCAATGCCCAACCCAGCTGTCATAGTCATAAAAACAATAACCAAGCACCAAATGGCAAACAAATTCAGAATTCAGGATCCAGAATCCAGAATCCAGAATTCAGAATTCAAATGACCGAAACCTTCTATTTAGAGTTTAGAAATTGTGATTTGGATCTTGTTTGAGATTTGTCATTTGGATTTGGTTTGGCATTTGGCATTTTTAATTTGACATTTTACGAGTTCGCCCCTTGGAGAGAGGCGTCCTCTAACCCTGCCGCCTGCCGCATTACTATACTACTACACTGCTGCACTGCTGTACTGCTGCATCCCGAAAAATTCTTAGTATGATAGACTAGTCTATCATATATGTATGTTTTGGCTTGTGTATAAGCAAGTCTTAAAAGCAAGGTTAGATTTAGTATGATAAACTAGTCTATCATCACTGAGATTATTTTAATGGAGTTTGGTTTTAGCATTTTTAGCGTGTTTTTCCCCTTGGAGGAAGGATTGTAAATATCCAACTTAATTGTAATAGCGCACTTTTGCCGTGTACCCTTGTGGCACTGCAGTTAGTGCGCGATTAGAAGGGGTAGAAGAGGTGACACCCTCTTTGAGGGTGTCACCCCATTCAAATAATTATTACTGCGGTTGGTGCGCTTAAGATCTCGGACTAACCGCAGTACCATTCGGTACGCGGCAAG
>MZGJ01000039.1 GCA_002084955.1 candidate division CPR3 bacterium 4484_211
CTCTTCTCTTTAAAGAGCCTTTTTGGCTCCTTTATCCTATGATGACAAGCAAGACATGTTGTTTTAGGAATAGAAATTCCGTCGCCAAATTCCTTAAAAGATTTTTCTTCACCGCAAACCGCGCAAATACGAGTAGCATCCATTTTCTTAGCCCTCTATTCTATCCTTCGGTAAATCGCCTCTAGCCAGAAGGTGCAACCTTGCCAAGCGACTATCAATCCCCCGCTCTACGGCATTACGGTAAAGAATTCTGCGACGAAGTCGATTAACCCGATTAGCCTGAAGAAGTTTAACGATCAAGGCGCCCTGGCCACCCTCTTCATATATTAACGCCTCGGGTTTAAAATTATCGAGCCAGTTCATAATTTTCTACCTCCTTTGGCAAAACAAATTCATTGCTAATATGCCTGCCTTCGGGCAACAAGACCCAATACGCATCCTGACCAAAACCAAGCCTATCATAGATCAATTTCCTATACGTGCCGCCAGCTCTTGCATTTTCACAGATCTTTTGAAATACATAAGCTGTGGCAGCCAGGCGCTGATCATACTCGAGCGAATTCCAAACCTCTTCTATTTCTTTCATTTTTCTTTTGACCTCTCCTTCCCCTATATTCTCTGCCATTCTCTACAAGTTTTCAAGATTTTAGCATATTGCTTTTTGAATTTCTCGACATCAAGACCTTATATCTCAGCGTAAGACCCTACCATAAGGTCATACGCCTCACTTGAGGGTCCTACTAACAATGCTAAACGGCCGTCAATCTGACAACGATTAATCATGTGCGTTACAAATTCTTCTGATTTTGCCATTCTTTCTTCTTATACCTCCCTAGAAAATTAAGCAACAACCGTCGCTAAATAATCCTTAAGTCGATAGAATTTCCACCCCTTGTGAGATTTTGCTCTACCGCCTAAACAGTTGTTAATGTTGCCTTGATTTAAGTTATGCTGCCGGGCAAATTCGTGCTGATTGTTAGTGACGATGACCTCTCCCTGCTTACTGACAGCAACGAAAAAATATTGGTTCTTATAATCTTTTTCTTTCCTCCGGTTTTGCCTCTGCTCTTTACGGGTTGCCCAGCGGCAATTTTTGGGCTCGTAGTCGCCATCATTGTTAATGCGATCGAGAGTCTTACCCGAAGGACGCTCACCCATATCCTCAAGGAAGTTGGCAAAATCTTGCCACCTCTCGCAGACTTTGATGCCGCGGCCTCCATAATCTTTAAATTGATGATATTTGGGATTTTGGCAACGCTGAAGCATCCTATCCCATGAATTGTAGGTCGGGCTCACTTTTCCGTTTGAGCTGTGGCCATGTTTGTAGTTTGGATTCTTTTCTCTACGCATATCTCTTTTCATTTTTTTTTATATCTCCTTATTTTCTCTTCTTCTGTCCTACTCCCAGCGGAGCGGTTCGCCTGGCAGGCTTGTGATTCGCTTAAACTTCCAACCACCGTGGGATTTTAGTCTACCCCTTAAGCAGTCATTAACATGTCTTCGGTTTAAGCCATACTGTTTTGCAAACTCATCCTGATTATTGGACACAACCATTATCTCCTGTTCATTTTTAGCAATGAAGAGATATTGAGCTCTCCGGTTTTGAACCTGCTCCCTTTGTGTCGCCCATCTACAATTGCTCGGCTCATAATTGCCGTTATTATCAATCCTATCAAGAGTCTTGCCCGGAGGACGCGTACCCATATCTTCGAGGAAGTTGACGAAATCCTGCCAACGCTCACAGACTTTAATCCCCCGCCCCCCGTAATTTTTATAGTCAGGATAGTTGGAATTTTGGCAACGCGTCTTCATCATACACCAAGAATAATAAGTAGGACTTGGCTTGCCATTTCTTGGACTATGTCCGTGTTTAGTATTTCCATGTACCTTCTTTTCCATTTTTCTTTTTCTCCTTTCTGTTTTTTTTGTCTCTGTCAACCATCAACTATCGCATACCGGCCAAAGGCCTTTGCACTGCAATGAATATTCCGAATCCAGAGAATAAATATTCTTATTGCCCTGTTTTATAACATAAATAGAGCCTTTTCTTATTACCCAGTCGATCATGCGCCGAGCCGTTCGCTCCGAGTTAGCAATCTTATCGTCAATCAGGGCGTCAACAAAACTCTCTTCCTTCCTCGTCCGAATCTCTTGTTTTCTCAATCTTCAGTTTAATCAGACCATTAGATGCTTTTCTCACAGTGATGATAGATCCAGCAAAGTCAGAAATGCCTGAGCTTCCCCTGGATTCTGCTTTATCGCCACTTGAGTCTTTACCATCAGAAGGCTTCCTAAAGTGGTGCACAATAATCGAACTTGTCCCACATTCACGGTCAATTTTCTTCAAAGCCTCACAAACAGCCCGCATCTCAGAGGCACTGTTCTCGTTGGACGTATGGAGGGTCGCCAAGCAGTCATAGATAACAACTTCAGCCCCTGATGCTTTAACTACACCCTCTAGTCTTTTAGCTTCCTTTGCGTTTGGAATAGAGTACATCGCCTGATTGAGAAGAAAGCGCTTTTCGTTATAAACTCCAATACTCTGCGCGAGCTTATGAATGCGTCGCCATTCGCCAGCGATCGAATTTTCATGCTGGACAACAAGCACTGGAGCACCGGTTACTTTGTATCCCAAAAACTCACCTCCGCCCTTCGCGAAAAGAATTGCGAGCTGGGTCCGAAGCAGAGATTTTCCTACACCTGTCTCCCCAGAGATGAGAAGAACTTCATCTTTCGGGAGCAGTTTATTTATCAACCACTCGATTTCCGGGGGACGCTCTTTTATCCATTTGTATGTGTCATAGATTTTCATAGTAGTTCACTTTCCTCCTTTTAAATTGACTTTTAGATTTTTATAGTTCTATTTTTTCTCTCACCCTCTACTATATAATATAATACCTTTTGGTCCAAATGTCAAGTCTTTTTTTTAGATTTTTTTCAAAAGAGCAATTTTGCATCTTTTATCAGCTTAATATCTGAGCCGTTGATGAGCTTTTTAAAGCGCCAGCCATCACACTCTTCTAGTTCACCATCCAGACAACAGCCAACTTCCACAGCATCTAGTTCATATTTCTTGGCAAATTTACCTCTATGGTTAGAGGCAACCACAGTGCCATCCTTATGTACGGCGACAAAAATCCAATCCTCTACACCTAGATGCTGATTTGGTATCTGCCCCTTTGGGGTTACCCATCTGCAATTACATGGTTCGTAGTCACCATCACTGTCTATCCTCTCAAGAATCAGCCCATCGGGCTTTAAACCCATATCTTCATAAAAATTATCGAAATCTAACCATCTATCGCAAATCCTAACCCCCCGCCCCCCGTAATTTTTAAACTGGGGATGAGAAGGATTGAGGCAACATGATTTTATGCTAGACCAACAAGCATAGGTCGGAGTGTGTTTTTTGCCTATATACCGCTGAACGTTTGGATTTTTCTTTTTTCTTCCCATCTTGGTTTCATCTCCTTTCTTTTATTTTTTTTGTCTTTTTTTTAGATTTTTTGAAAATTTTTTTCTGTAGTAGAAGAAGGAGCAGAAAGAGAGGGGAAAGGGAAGGGCAAAAAATATTCTTCCAGGGAAGAAGGAACACTACCCCTCTATTTTTTCATTTTAGGCCCCTAGCTTTCGTTTTAAGAGGCGCTAGGTCAAAAAGAGTACTTTGGTACCTCTTAACGGGAAAGTCTAACGATAATGACCTTTCCCCGAAACAAGAGGTGACCCCTCCTAATTTCGCATTTTAGGGGTCTAATTTTAAATCTGAGAGGACTTGTTCGAAAAAAGGTACCCTGGTATCTCTTAAAGGAAAAGTCTAACGATAATGACAATGATAGCAACAACAACAACAACAACTGCAACAGCAATCGCAACAGCAACTACAACAGCAAAATAAAACAAAAGAGCAAAGGCAAGAGCAGAAAAAAACAATCCTCCCCTCGAAAGAAAAAAACTTCCCGGAGATAAAAGATCTTTTGATTTAAGAGGCGCTAGATCAAAAAGAGTACTCAGGTATTCGCAATACAAAAGAATCGCTTAAAACGAAAATATGAGGGTTTTTTATCTTTATAAGTAGGAGAAATTAAAGATCCCCCACCACTCTGTGGGCTTTCTTATTTAGGTTATTGCTTTATCCGAGATAAGAGAATCCACAGTTTGTGTGTTTTTCTCTTTCTCTGTTTCTTAAAAGTTAAAAAATCCAGGAAAGAGCTCGGTCGCGGCAGGGAGGAGCCTCAAACCCTGATGACTCTAGCATTACAGAGTGGGCCACCCTCTAACGATCGCCCGTCGTTTCAGGCTGGTGCCAGTGGACCACATTCCGTATCTCTTTATTCATGAGAGTTTCAGGGCTTGGTCGAAAGGGGCAAATCGCTTGAAACTCGCACTTTACGTTATTTTAGTGGGGCGCTGAAACGCTGATTTTACGTTAAATGAAGTTAATTTTCGCGAAAAACGTCGACTAGACTCTACGATTTTGAGTATTGCATTTCAGAATATTGAAGTAAATTGCAGAATAATAGAGTAAAACGAGGGGCTGTTCTATGAGAGTAAAATAATAATACGAAACATGGTATAATAGCTTGTAGTTCAGTGTAATCATGCAGCCTCAGGAAAGTAAAAAATGGGGTGACGGTAGATAGTGTAAAGTTTAAAATGATAATGAAAGTGCTCTGAAAATTTTTTTTCATTTTTTTTCATTTTTCTCTTGACTTTTATTTTATTTTGATGTAATATAATATATAGAGGAAGAGAGAAAAAAATATAGGAGAAATATTTTACAATGCCGGCAAGAAGAAAAGGAGAGCCACTCAAAAAATATGTTCCACGCTGTGTTGCAGTCCGCCGGAAAGAACACCCCAAAGAGAGCAAGCGTCGTTCAGTCGCGGCCTGCTACGGTATGGGACGTAAAAAGAGTGGGGGTAGAAAGAAGGGAAAGTAGAGCAAAGCAAAGCAAGGTAAAGTAAGGCAAGGCAAAGTAAAGTAATATTTTTTTAATAAAGTAAAGAAGGAGACGAAAAAGTATGAAGGCTGAGTTGATAATGCACATGATAGGCGCTCTTTATGGTGCAGGATTACGTGATCTTCTGATTGAAGCTATCGATGATCCGGAGAAAGTTTGGGATGACGCCATTGTTCGTGCCCTGGATGCCCTGCTTGACTATGATGAGGGAGAAGAAGATTAAATGAAACCAAAATTTGGGGAATATTTCCTTTGTGAGGAGTTCGCATGCCCTTGTTGTGGTGTGGCCCTCATGGACCGAGATTTCATCATTGCTCTTAATCGCTTGAGGGCTTTAGCCGATCGGCCTATCTGGGTTAACTCGGGATTTAGGTGCTTTAACCACAATTACGCTATAGGTGGAGCGCCTGGCAGCTACCACATGGCAGGGAAGGCGGCTGATATT
>MZGJ01000006.1 GCA_002084955.1 candidate division CPR3 bacterium 4484_211
ACCGCACTTCTTCTTTTTTTGCCGCCGTTTTCTGCAAAGCCTCTTTTCAAATCTCAAAATCGGCTCTTTGGTAAAGTGCACAAAATGTATTCTACTATCTATGTTTGCGACCAGAATGTTTTTTTACTAACATCGCTGAAAAATGTTACAATAATTTGCATGGGAGAACTTCGCTCGTCTGTATTTGCGCCCCCGTACGCTAGGGAGCTTCAGGCAGTTCTTTCTGGGACTGAAGAGGAACGCAGAAGAGAGATTGTTTTATCGGCTCCTCATAGGGTTCTTGTGTTATGTGTTGGAGGGCAGGATCGGAGCCGAAAAATAGCCGATGAGCTGATGGCGCGGGGATACGAAGCTCTCTATCGAGGTGTCAATGCTGATTCCGATGTTAGTAATGGCTTAAGGGCAAAGGATGTTGAATGGGCCGATGTAATAGTTTGCATTTCAGAATCTGTGGCCGGTCGATTATTGGCGAGATTCGGCTATCAAGCTAATAAACCGGTGCGGATTCTTAAACTAACCGAAGGCGAGCACGCGGCGGCAATAAGAGCAGGCGGTCAGGCCGAGAAGGATGTGGAGTTGGAAATTCAAGAAGGACTGGACAATCTTGGCTTTGTCCCAAAAGACGAAGAATAAGTGTTGTGGGTAGAACAAAATTTCCCATACTATTTGTCTAGGGTCAGGATGATGAGAAGTGTTGACTGGTAAATTCCCGGCGTGATAACCTAGATCTAGTGGAAACATCAAACGAAAAAGCTGCAATTCCAAGAAAAGAGAAACTGAGAGATTTCTTTAGAAAGATTAATCTCAAAGAACATAAATTTTTAAGCCTTTGCGTGTTAGTTTGTATTTTTGTCGGAGTTTTTATTTTCCTCAGATTGTGGTTCCAAGGAACGCTGGTTTTGGGTAAATTTCACATTAATGCGTGGCAGTATGGGGGCGGATATTATCTGAATGTTGGCAGATACCCATTTAAGGATACTATTAGGCAATTCTGGATGGGTTGGTATAACAGGGGCGTGAAGGAGGACAAAACCTCCCAGATGACGGGTATTTTGTCTGCTGAGGGCTATAAGGTAGCCGAGCGTGGTGGGCCGTATGGGCTTATAGGTGATAGGGGGTTAGAGGCGTATTTGGTTACAGATCTACTTGATTTATCTGAATATGTCGGCAAGAGAGTTTGGATTAGGGGGAGGAAGTATAAGTCTGGTAACCTGCAGTATCGAAGTGGACAACAGAATTTTCCCAATACTATCTTTGTTGATAAGATTACGTTATTGGAAGTGACTCCTACTCCAGCTCCAACCTCACCGGGCTCGCCGATGCCCAGCCCCAAGCCTACGCCAATACCTCCGGTGGAAGACGCTGCTCTTTGGGATTATCTAAAAACAAACTACTCTGAGCTGGGGATACTTTATATTAGTGATATTGACGGGTCTTTGTTTAAAGCCGATGTTGATAATCAGAACAGGCATAGGCTTTCTGAGGAAGGCGAAACTGTCTTTACCTATGACTTATCTCCCGACGGAGAGACAATTCTCTATACTTCTGGTGTGCTTGGTAAAGTTGACAACGGAGGAAATACATATGGGTATACATACAACGGCATAAAGAAGGTTTCCATTAATGACCAAGGCAGAGAGGTATGGCTGGGAAATAGAGAGGGGAGATATTACTCAATCTTAAAATTCTCTCCTGACGGAAAGGTACTTGCTCTGGGAGAAGAGGCTATCGATAAAACCACTCTTAATAACTTTGATCCAGAGACTAATTACATATGGCAAGTGGAGTATGCAACCCAGAAATCAACAAAACTTGCCGAGGTCCCCAACTTCGGACTAACGGGGTTCGGTGGAGATTTACGGTGGTCGCATGATAGAAAGTACCTGGCTTTTCAGGATTGTTATCAGGGTTGCAAGACTTACATCCTCAACACAATAACGGGTGGGAAGCTGGATGTTCCAGATGTTGATTACGACATCCAGTGGTTTAAGGATAACAATATTCTTCTAGGCGGGAGATATGCCCCTTCGTACGGAGGAGAGGACGATAGTGTTTATTTTGTAATACCGCATTGGGAATCAAAGGTGCTATCTCGAACCTCTCAGAAAGTCTTACAGAAAGGAACGTCTTTTATTAGATTTTCGCCCAACTCCAATTACCGCGCGCGGGTTCTGTCGCCTTCACTTTCTAACTCAAATGGGCAAGTTGCCTATGTGGAGGGAGAAGTCAGTAATTGGCAAAAAGGTGATCTGTACCTTTACAATCTTTTAGAAGAATTTGATTTGGCAGATGGTACTAAGTTAACCTCCGATGAGTGCTTTGTCCCAGAAAATATTAGGTGGAGCCCTGATGACAAGCTACTCATTATGACTACACAGAGGCCACATCTAGGCACTTGGATTTACAGTTTAGAAAAGAAAGCTAAGGTAAAAATTAGTGATGAGGCTTACAGGTCTCCCCAATTCTTCCTTAAGTAGTATTGCTTTGTCATTCTCGGTTGTACAAGGTTGCTGGTTGACTTCTTCCCTTTCACGTGTGATTATCTAACTGGATGGATAGCGGAGAAAGCCCCGTGTCGTTGGGAGAGACGGGGAGCTTCTTGATACAACAAAAGAACGTTTTTCTGCTTATTGTCGTCTCATTGATCCTTGGGTGTCTGCTTGGCTTTTGGGTGGGTGCTCATCAGAGTGGGTCAGAATCCTCGAGCAAGTCGTTCTCATTTGTCCCCACATTCGGTATTTACATGTAGCGAGTCCATTAAATTTCTTGTTTGAGTACCCCTATGGCTGGCATGTGATGTTTTCTATTGAGAAAACGGGAATTCCCGGCAAGCTGACAGAGAGAAGAATTGAAAGTAGATTTGTTATGGATCCTAATCCTTTGACCACCCTTGACTACACGCCTGCAGTTATTGGGCGGGAGATATTTAGCTCAAAAGAGGAATTGAACGAGGAGACATATCCTGAGTATATTCTTCGGTGGTATGGAGGCAGCGGTGAGTTTCAGGTGCGGGATTTTAGGAAAGCGAGTTTCTCACTTCAAGAAAACATTGCGGGATTTTGCTACACGTACTACTATTCCGATCCCCTGCATTGGTCTCACGATGTAACCGGTTGCTGTCTTGACTTCGAGAAGGCCAGTTCGAGAATGCATTTTTCTTTAAATAATCCTGAATACTTTGCCCAGTTTAAGCACTTCATAGAATCTATAAGGGAGGAGTAGTGAAATTTCAGTCTGGTCTGGAAGTCGTAAATTGGTCCTTGATGTTGACTGCTCAGCATTAATCTGAAGCCTGGTGATCCGTACCCTTGCCGAATTTGTGAACCGCACTTTGCGAGTGCAAAAAATCGCGCGTGTAAAAAATAACTACTTATGATTTAGCAATCATGGTAAAAACTGTCGGCTCGATCAGGTTTTAGACAATTGCGAGGCGCCATCTCTTTCGGCAAATTTTCAAAAACATCCTATTTGGCTGCGGGGCTAGGATTCGAACCTAGATTGGACGGTTCAGAGCCGTCATTCCTACCATTAGAAGACCCCGCACTGTTTAGCTAATGTATTTCTCAAGATTAATCTTAGTCCTTTTCTTCCCTTGGTGGTCTTGAGGTATTTTTCCCTCCTGCGTGCGTCTTTTTCCGGGGTGGTTGGTTCAGCTCAGAACCAGAATAAATTCGGTTCTGAGCTGCCCAGTACCGATCTTCGATCTGGTACTGGGCAGAGCCGTTCTTTTCCGAGAAGACCCCGCAGTGAATAGGTTAATTTTACCATGTCGGACGCAGTTTATTAAAAAACAGCACAAGTTCCAAGCCTTTCCCTCAAAGTGGCTGAAAGCTTTTCGTTAAGAATTTGTTGGCTTGAGATGATAACCTAGTCTATCATAAACATAGCCAAACCAGCTTCGAAAAGAGTCAGTCGTTTTGAGAGTCAATCTTATTAGCAGGATTCTTCGTGTTGGACCTCAAGCTCTCTCTCTTTCTCACCGTTTTTCTTGTTGTTCTCATCCCGCTGTTTCCGATATTTTCCGGTTGTTTTCTTTGAGTCTTTGGATAACTTCATGTCGGGCATAGTACATCCTAGTGCCTTTAGAAAGGGGACTTGGTAGTTGAGCTGGCTCTGGACGCCGATTTATTTCTTGCTGTATAATTGCGGCAATTATGGCACCGGTGCAAGCTGTTTCTTTAATCATTTGGATAGGCCTGAGTTTATTAACTGCGTATTTCCTTCACAAAAAGTTTGGCCTGTTCCAAAAACCGCGCGGGGCGCTGGTACTTTTAACTGCATTTTTGGTATTCACCGTCCTTCATAATTTGGTTTATGGCTTGTTTAAGCCCTATTTTGATGCCCGGGGCGCTGACGAGGCGGTCTTTTTTATTCTTTCGTTTATTGCTCTGGGGGCAACTCCCTTTTTGTTATTAATTCAGGTTTTTCAGCGTGTCCGTGGCCCGGGTGGTGATAAAAGCTAAACCTTAAAAAACTTTAATGCTTGATCCCGACTTTATCCGCCAAAATCCAGAAAAGGTGAGACAGGGCGCAGCCAGCAAAGGGGCTGATCCTTCTTTGGTTGATAAGTGGCTTAAGACTGATGAGGAGCGGCGTAGTTTAATTGGCCAAGTGGATCAGTTGAGGGCAGAAAGGAATCGTTTTACTAAAGAACTGCAGGCGGGGGAAACAGCCCCGTCAGAGAAGAAATTGAGCAGGGGAAGGGAATTAAAAGAAAAAATCCGGATATTGGAGAACCGATTGGCGTTGGTTTCTGGAGAGTGGGAAAGGCTTTTGCGGGATATTCCCGCTCTGCCGGAAGAAGATGTTCCGGCGGGAAAAGATGAAACTGAGAATGTGGTCGTTCGTAAGTGGGGAAGTCCGACTCGGTTTAATTTTAAACCTCGCGACCATCTTGAGCTTGGTGAAAGGCTGGGGCTGATTGATGTTAAACGGGCGGGCAAGGTTTCCGGTTCGCGGTTTGGCTATCTCACCGGTGATTTGGTTCTTTTAGAGTTTGCCCTAATGCAGTTCGGACTGGAAGTAACAACCGGGGAAGGTTTTATTCCCGTTCTTCCTCCGGTGATGATTAAGAAGGAAATGGAGGCGGGTCTGGGCTACGGCGAGCATGGCGGTTGGGAGGATATGTATATTTTGGACAAGGATAATCTGGTCCTGGTTGCCACCGCCGAGCATTCATTGGTCGCTCGGTACGCCGAGGAGACTTTTGATGAAAAGCTGCTGCCTCGGCGTTATGTGGGTTTTTCTACCTGCTTCCGGCGGGAGGCGGGCAGTTATGGCAAGGATACTCGGGGAATTTTGCGGCTGCATCAGTTTAATAAGTTGGAGATGGTTTCTTTTACTAGACCTGAAGACTCGCGTCGGGAGCACAAGTATCTAATTGAAATTGAGGAGAAGTTAATGCGGGCACTGCAGATTCCTTATCGAGTGGTAAAAATGTGCACCGGCGACTTGGGTCATCCGGCCGCCAGCAAATTTGATATTGAAGCTTGGATGCCGGGTCAGAATAAATACCGAGAGACTCATTCCTGCAGTAATTGCACTGATTATCAGTCCCGTCGCTTAAATATAAGATTCCGCCGGCAGGGGGGAAGTGAATATGTGCACATTCTAAATGGTACAGTTTTTTCTGAACGGCCGTTAATTGCCGTTTTAGAAAACTATCAGCAGGAAGACGGATCGGTGGTTATACCGGAGGTGCTAAGGAGATGGGTTGGCAAAGATAAAATAATGGGTTAAAATTTGGCATGATTTTACCAACTCCCAAGATAGAAAAAGCAGTAAGAAAAGCCGCCTTTTTGCATCGGGGTCAAACGCGCAAAGACGACGAGCGCACTCCTTATGTAATGCACCCTTTTTGTGTGGCTCTAATTTTAATCAACTACACCGATAACGAGGATGTGATTGCCGCCGGGCTTCTTCACGATACCGTGGAAGACAATCATTCCTATTCGTTAAAAGAATTGGACCGGGATTTTGGGGTAGGTGTTTATCGCATCGTAGAAGAGGTTACGCTTGTTTTTAAAAATAAAACTCGGGAAAATTGGCTGGAGAGGAAGAAATTGTATCTTAGGCATCTTGATCAAGCTTCTATAGAGGGTCTCATGGTCTGTGCCGCCGACAAGCTTCATGATATGAGAACAACGATTTTTGCCTACCGCCGGCAGGGCGATAAATTATGGAGGAAATTTCGGGGCACTCCTCAACAAAAGAGCTGGTTTTATCAGGAAATTTATGAAATTTTAAAAAAACGTCTTAATAACCCTATTGTTGATGAGTACAGGCGGACATTAGCCGCATGGAAAAAGATCTCCTCTCAATACTAGCTCTACAGTGGAGCCGGTTTCTACTTGGCCGCTTCCCTTTGGCTTTGGGATAAAAATTGAATTTTTCAATCCCCTCTTAATATGGCTGAATCCTTTTTTTAATTAGGGCGCTCTTTTTTATTGATCGGGCAGGACGCCCAAAGAGTCATTAAAGCGGTTAATAAAATTGAACAAACCAACGACACTGCTTATTTCCACGATCTGCTCGTCAGCGTAGTATTCTTTCATCTTCTCCATTATCTTTGGATCGATATTATAGGCATGTTTGGTGGAAGCAATCGCGTACTCAAGAGCGATTTTTTCCTTTTCAGAGAGGCTCTGCGACTCAATGTCTTCTATTTCTTCATTACTCAAGCCAAACATTTTTAATTGCTGTTTGGCTACCGAGACGCAAAACTCACACTTGTTTAGGTCTGATATCTTCAAGGCAATTCTCCATTTTAATAATTTATCCACAGGAGCATCATCCATAATAGCCTTAAACATAGTAAAAAAACCGATTAAGACATCCTCGCAGTTTGCCATCACCCGCATCCATTTGGGCACTTTGCCGGTGGCTTTTTTCATCTGCTCGAATAAGGCTCTAGCCTGGCCCTTAACCTCATCATCAGTTACCAAATGGACAAGTGGAGGGATTGATGCCATCTTGTTATAATGATAGCATGTTGAGTATTAAAAATCTATCGGTAAAAGTAAATGGAAAAAAAATACTGCGGGGTATTGATCTGGAGATTAGAAAGGGAGAAACTCACGCTCTGTTGGGACCGAATGCTTCGGGGAAGACGACATTGGCTCAGGCTATAATGGGATTTCCGGGTTATGCCGTTGCCTCCGGGGAAATATGCTTTGGGGGAAAAGACATTGCCAGCTTAGCTATAGAAGAAAGAGTAAAGCTAGGGATAGCTTTGGCTTTTCAACATCCACCAGCTGTTAAGGGAGTAACTCTGTCTAACCTCTTGGGGAAGATCTCGAAAAGGACGGTTAAAACAGAAGAATTTATTGCCAACCCTAAACTTTTGGGAAGGGAGATTAATGTTGGCTTTTCCGGCGGAGAGAGAAAGCTTTCAGAAATAATGCAAATAGTCGGCTTAAGCCCGAAGCTGGTTGTTTTTGATGAGTTGGACGCCGGATTGGACCTGAAGAATCTTGCCAAGTTGGCAAGGATTATAAAGGGCAAGCTGCTTGAAAACGGTGTTTCTCTTCTCCTGATTACTCACCGGGGTGAAATTCTTAGATTTTTAGAACCTGATATTGTTCATGTGATGCTGGATGGAAAAATTATCTGTTCTTCAGACGATTGGAGAAAAGTCTGGCGGACAATTGGGAAATTTGGTTATGAAAAATGCAAGGAATGTGAATTTTCTTCAGGTCGATAATAGAAGCCCTCAGCTGATTACAAAGCCGGAGGTAGTAATCCTGCCAAGCGCCGAAGCCTTCGCAGAGCTGGAATGGGTAAGGAGGCATTTTAGGCGAAGGCCTCAAGAGGGTTATTTTATTTGGGTAAAGGAACAAATAGATTGTCCGTTGACGACCTGCATTACTCTTTCTTCACCAAATGTTTTCCAGAAACCGATAAATCTAATCGTAGTTGAGAAAGATGTGGAGGCTGAAATACACGGAGTCTGTAATGCAATTAAAGAGAATTTATGCGGGGTACACAGTGGATATTCAAAGGTAATCTTGAAGGAAAATTCTAAGCTGAAGCTAAGACATTTTCATAACTGGGGGAGGAGGGATGAAATTAGTTCAAGTTTGGATTTTATCCTGGGGAAAGAAGCGAAATTATCTTATGCCTATAAGTGTTTGAAGACGCCGATGAAATTAAAAACGAAAAGCAATATCCACCTGGAAGAAAATTCCTCAGCCAGCTTAACGGTATCTGTTTTGGCCAAGAACAGTAAAATTGATATGCACGATTTTGCTTTTTTGGACGGAGAAAGATCTACCGGTATTTTAAGAATAAGAATGGTTGGCGGTACAAACTCTAAAATTGTCGCTCACAGCAGAATGATTGCCAGCGCCGCCGGCACGGGACATGTGGATTGTATGGGCCTGTTGACGGCTGATGATTCAATCATTAACGCCGTACCAGAACTGATAAACAAAAATAAAAAAGCTTCTCTTACTCATGAGGCCTCGGTGGGCAGGATCTCAGAAGAGAACTTGAATTATTTGAGAAGCAGGGGCTTAACAGAAAACGAGGCGATTGATTTAATTGTGGCAGGTTTCCTGGGTGAGGAAGATCCGCTTATTGTCAAGGGACGTGTTATCTCGTCAGAGCCTTACATGTAGGCCTCAAGGGCTTGCCGCTTGAATACCGCGGGTTAGTTGCCGGGCGAAAAGGTGAGAAAGTATTAGTTCAAATAACCAAACCTTTCCCGTGTTTAAAATTTAGGAAATTGTCGTTTGGGCATTGTTTGAAATTTGTTATGGTGGAACCTGCAAGAAAAATACATCCGCTTCCGGGGCGGGGGCGCTTCACGGTCAAATCTGGAAGTTATATCCCGGCCGCATTCCGGTTGTGGTATTATTTATTCACCCGTGAATCTGAAAGCCGCCGCTTCCGGGGCGGCGGGGTTTCGCGGCTTAATTGGTTCGACGGTGATTGCCGCCGACAGTTTTGTTAAATGGAAAAAGCGATTATTATTGGTGCAGGGCCGGCAGGTTTAACGGCGGCCATATATTTGTCCCGTGACGGATTTAATCCTTTGGTTATTACCGGCGCTGAGCCGGGGGGGCAGTTGATGTTTACCACCAAGGTGGAAAATTATCCGGGTTTTGATCAGGGGATTAAAGGACCGGAGCTGATGCGGAGTGTGATTAGGCAGGCTCAGCGGTTTGGAGCGAGGTTGGTAAACGAAGAAGTTGAAGGCGTTGAGTTTTTAGATGGCCCGCCTTTTAAAATAAAGACTGGTCAGCGGGTTTATGAAGCGCAGGGAGTTATTGTGGCTACCGGATCTAAACCTCGACTGCTGGGTTTGGAGTCGGAGAAAAGGCTTTTGGGCCGAGGTGTGTCTGTTTGTGCTGTTTGTGACGGCGCTTTTTTTAAAAACAAGAAAGTGGCGGTGGTGGGCGGGGGGGATTCGGCTATGGAAGAGGCTTTGGTCCTAAGTAGATTTGCCGCCAAAATTTACCTTATTCACCGGCGTGATGAGTTTCGAGCTAGTAAAGTTATGGTTGATCGCGCTTTAAGCAGTGAGAAGATAGAGGTGGTTTACAACTCTGAAGTTAAAGAGGTTTTGGGTGATAATCAGGTTGCGGGGGTAAGAATTTTTAACAATAAGACCCGAGTTGAAAGTACATTGGGAGTCAGTGGCGTGTTTCTGGCGCTTGGGCGTATCCCGGCCACTGATATTTTTAAAGGTCAGCTGGAAATGGATGAAAAGGGCTATCTATTGGTTAGGCAGGGAAGACAGTCTAGTGTTCCCGGCGTGTTTGTGGCCGGAGATGTGGGAGACTGTCGGTATCGTCAGGCTGTTGTCGCTGCCGGCCAGGGATGCATGTCGGCCCTAGAGCTGGAGAGGTTTTTAAAGGAATCATGAGCGGCATTTTAGATCAAGTCCTGCATTTGGATGTGGCGGTTTTTCAATTTCTTTATTCTTTCCCCCATTGGTTGTTTTTAAATTGGGTGATGTCCTTTTTTAGCGCCCTGGGTTCGGCAGGCCTAGTTTGGGTTCTTATTAGTGCCATTGCTGTTTGGCCTAAAAAGGATTTTCGTCTCTTCCTTAGATTAATGGCCGTCTTGGGGATAGTTTTTTTTTCGGTGCTTGTCTTAAAGCAGGCTTTTCACCGCCCCCGGCCGTTTAACGGCGGTTTCTCTTTTCCTTCCGGTCATGCGGCCGGCTCGTTTGCCATGTCGGCAGTTTTGTCGTCAATTAAGAAGAAATGGCGGCGGTCGCTTTTGATTTTGGCGGTGATCGTCAGCTACTCGCGCGTTTATCTGGGCCGTCATTACCCTCTAGATGTGATCGCCGGCAGCCTGATGGGTATTGGATTGGGATTAGCATTCAGCCGTATATTGGTTCAAAACAAGGAAAATTGGTTACCGGATTAACATATCTTGCCAGAAATTCTTTGGCGTGGTACGATAGCCGCATGATTACCTTAATTGATTTTTATGCCGATTGGTGCCCGCCCTGCCAGATGATGGGGCCGGTTTTGGAGGAAGTTGAAAGGGAGTTGAATGGAGAAATAGAGTTTAGAAAGGTAAATGTTGACGAAGAACGTGACTTGGCCCAGAAGTTTATGGTTATGGGAATTCCTACCTTTGTGATTATGAAGGATGGGCAGGAATTAGACCGGCGATCAGGTGCCATACCCAAAGAAGAGTTTAAAAAGTGGATTAAAGGATATCTTGAAAGAGAGTAAGGGGCGAGGCGGGGCTATTTATCTCTAATTTTTTATGCGTCTGGCAATTAATGGATTCGGCCGTATTGGCCGGACAGTCTTAAAGGTAATTCTTTCCCGGGGCGCTTGGGGAAGGGTGAGGGTCAGCTCCCGCATTAATCATGATCGGCTGGAGCTGGCGGCGATAAACAGCCGCAGTGGGCTAAATGAAACTGTCCCCTATCTTTTTAAATACGATACAGTTTATGGCTCATATCCGGCCGAGGTGGGGATTTCTCCCGATGGCGGGTCTTTGCGTATTGACGGCCGGGATTATCTTTTTTTGGCCGAATCTGATCCCGGGAAGCTGCCCTGGAAAAATTTGGGAGTGGATGTGGTTTTGGAATGCACCGGGGCCTTTACGGAGTTTAACAAAGCTCAGGCTCACCTAAGGGCCGGTGCCAAGAAGGTAATTATTTCAGCTAATGGCAAGGGGGAGGGTTTAACTTTGGTGCAGGGCACCAAGGCTTTTGAGAAATTTTTGTCCCAAAAAGATAACTATCGCGTGATCTCCAATGCTTCCTGTACCACTAACTGCGCTTCTCCGATAATACAGCTTTTGCATGACCATTTTCATGTGCTTAAAGCGCAGATGATCACCGTTCATGCGGTAACTTCTACACAGAGTTTGGTTGATGACGCTAATAAAAATTTGCGCCGGTCGCGGGCGGCTTTTCAATCAATTATTCCTCAGCCAACGGGGGCGGCGGTGGCGGTAACTAGGGTTATTCCAGAGCTGGAGGGTCGAGTGAGCGGTTCGGCTTTTCGGGTGCCGGTAATTTGCGGCTCGGTCTTGGAAATTGTTGCCCAGATAGAAAAAGAAACCACGGCGGAAGAAGTTAATCAAGTTTTTAAAACAGCGGCCGCCGGCGAGCTTAAAGGAATTATCGCTGTCAGCGATGGCGGGCTGGTTTCGTCTGATGTTATCGGGTCGCCGGCATCGGCTACCGTAGACCTTCCCTTAACAGAAGTTTTGGATCTCCCCCATGTGGTTGACGAAAATCTTATTAAGGTGGTGGCCTGGTATGATAACGAGTACGGTTATGCTTGCCGGCTGGTGGAACTGGCTCAGGCGGTGTTATGAACCCCATTCTTTCTTCCCTTAATCCTCAACAACGAAAAGCGGCTCGATGCATCAACGGACCAAGTCTTATCTTGGCGGGCGCCGGGAGCGGCAAAACTAGGGTTTTAACCCACCGGGCTGCCTATCTTATTGATCAGGGAGTCTCCCCGCGCAATATCCTTTTGATTACCTTTACCAATAAAGCCGCCAATGAGATGAAAGAGCGCGTTTTTCGTCTGGTAGATGTTCACGAGAAACCGCATATGGGGACTTTTCATGCCACCTGTGCCCGCATTTTACGTCAGCAGGCGGCGCAGGTTGGTCTGCCTCCCAACTATCTTATTTATGACCAAGCGGATCAACTGGCCGTTGTTCGCCAAGCGATGAAAAAGTTAAAGTTATCGCCTAAGGAGGTTAACCCGGCGGCAGTTAGAGGGATGATTGCCTCGGCTAAATGTGAGTTGTTGTCGCCGAGCGACTACAGCCGTTTGGCGTACGGGCCTTACCAGAAAAAAACGGCCGAAATTTATCCGCTTTATCAAGAAATTATGTCCGAAAATGAGGCCCTGGATTTTGGGGATCTTTTAATGAAAACGGTTAATTTACTTAAGGCGAATCCTCAAGTTCGCCGGGTCTATCAGGACCTTTTTTTGTTTGTGATGGTAGATGAATATCAGGATACCAATAAAGCGCAGTATGAATTCACCAAATTGGTGGCGGGAGGCAGGAAAAACTTATGTGTTGTTGGTGACTGCAGTCAGAGTATTTATGCTTTTCGCGGGGCTAATTTGGGAAATATTTTGCGTTTTAAAACTGATTTTCCTCAAGCTCGGGTTTTTAATTTAGACCAGAATTATCGTTCCACTCAGATTATTTTGGATGCGGCCACCGAGATTATTAAGCCCAATAAGTCGGTTCATCCCGTTTTGCATTTGTGGACAAAGAATAAAAAAGGAAGCCCAATTGTTGTTTATCGGGCAATTGACGAAATAGATGAAGCCTTGTTTGTTATCTACCAGATTCAAAAATTGCGCTCGGTGGATTTGGATGAGTTTGCGGTCTTGTACCGCACCAATGCGCAGTCCAGGGTTTTAGAGGAGGCCTTTCTGCAGGCTAAGATACCCTATCGGTTAATCGGGGGAGTTCATTTTTATGAACGCAGGGAAGTTAAGGATATTGTGGCCTATCTTAGGTACATCCTTAATCCCAAGGACTTGGTTAGTTTTAAGCGTATTGTTAATACCCCTCCCCGCGGCATTGGTCCGGTGACTCTAAAAAAGGGAGGAGATAGACTGGATAAATTCATCAGTTTGATTAAACAACTGCGGGCCGAAGCTCATAAAAGGAGCGTCTCTGATCTGCTGGATTATTTGCTGGCCGAGATTAAGTTTAAGGAATATTTGGATGATGGAACACGGGAAGGTTTCGCTCGGTGGGAGAATGTTTTAGAATTGAAATCCCTGGCTCAAAGTTTTTTGGAATTGCCGCCGTGGGACTCGTTGGTTTCTTTTTTGGAAAATGTAGCTCTTATGGAAAAAACGGAGGTGGCCAGCTTTCAGAATCGGAATGAGGTGCTCCCCCAAAAAGTGCCGGCGGTAAATTTGATGACTCTCCATGCGGCCAAGGGGCTGGAGTTTACCACTGTGTTTATTGTAGGGATGGAAGAGGGTTTACTGCCTCATATTCAGTCGATGATGGAAAAAGAGAAACTGGAAGAAGAACGGCGGTTGGCCTATGTGGGAATTACCCGAGCTAAAGAAAGGGTGTTTTTGGTGCATACACAAAGCCGTCTTTATTTTGGCCAGCGGAGAATTTTTCCTCCCTCGCGCTTTTTGGAAGACATCCCCGAAAAGCTGGTGGAGGTGGAGGGAGCCGGGACAGCGAGTGGGTAGGATTTTTGTCTAACAATGCAGAAACTTATTAAATTCATCAGTTTATTGTCTTTAGCCGGTGGGGCAGTGGTTAACGGCCAGCTGTCTAATTCGCTTGCTAAGATGGATAATTTCCCTCAATATGTTGAGCCTGGTTTTTTTGCTTATCACAATATACCGGTAACCCGGTCAGTTTTCTCGCAAGAAAAACAGCTTGAGGAGGAGGTTATTCCTTTCGGGATTTCTTATGAAGACAGTGACAGATTGGAATGGGGGAAGCGGCAGTTAAAACAAAAGGGAGTTAATGGGCTTATCCGCCGCACCTATTTGATTTCCTTGTGGAGGGGGGAAGTTTATGACAAGCAATTGATGGAAAAGGAAGTTACTCCGCCTGTTCCCGAGATAGTTCTTAGGGGGACGAAAAAGGTACTTAGAAAACTAACCGTGCCCGAAGGAAGTTTTAGTTATTTTGCTCAAAAGAAGCTTTTTGCTACCTCCTATGATGGCCGATGTTTGGGGTGCAGCGGGCTTACCTATCTGGGGACGCCAGTGAGGCACGGAGTATGCGCCGTGGACCCCAAGGTAATTCCTTTGGGCAGTCTGCTTTATGTGGAGGGATATGGCTTGTGCCGTGCTGAGGATATTGGCGGGGCTGTTAAGGGAAATAGAATTGATCTGGGGTTTGAGGATGTTAGGACGGGCTTTTGGTCGGCTGGATGGACCAAGGTCTATTTACTAGTGGATTAGGTCATGGTTGTTGGATTTTCTATTCGCGAGTTGCTTTTTGGGAAGCCTGCTCCTTTATTAGCGTGAGGAACGTAGTTGGGCTTGGCCCCAATTCTCCCTTGGGGAAAATCTCGGCTCTTTCTTTAAGTTTTTCTAGAAGGGAGTAAAGCGCATTCATATCAATATTGGGGAAATAGGTGGCTATTTTCAGAAGGGTCGCTTCCATTTCTTCGCTGGTTTTTCCGAGCCAAGAAAGTTGTAGGGGCGGAAGTTCCCATGTAGTTGTGCTTCTTGACAAGCCATTTTTAGTTTTGTCTTCTTGGACTATTATCTTAGCTGTGGGATTTTCTTTGGGTTCGGGCTCTCTGTGAATGGTTTCTGGAGTTTCTAGAGAAACTATGATTTTTTTCTTAACTTCGGGGTGCCTACGGTTTGGGGTGAATTGATATTGCTGAGGGCGGACGCCGGAGGCGATTTTCAGGTAGTCGGGGTGGGGTTCTTGATCTACTGTCTCCGCCCGAGACTTGAGTTTCTGGTGTATCTTGTTAATTGCTGTAAGTATTTCGGGGTCTTCCTCTAGGTAGCGTCGGGCCAGATGAGCTAAAAGTGATTCTTCAGGAACAGGCTCTCCCTTTTCAAATCTGGGTTTTAGACGCCAGGGATTTTCTCCTTGGTGGAACAGCAAAGAAAAGTTAAAGAGTCCTTCCACCCCTTTTTCTTTTAGGATTTCTGCTATTTTTTCCAAAGCCGGCTCGGTGTCTCCTACCATTCTCATTTCTAAGGAAGTGCCAGGAGCAAGTGGAAATTCACGGTTTGGGATGTTTTCCCTTCTCATTTGGCGATATTGCACTAGCATAAAATCTTTCCTCTGTTCTGGAGATTTGAAGGCGTAAGTAAAGCGGCTGTTGGGTTTTGGGAGTGATTCTGGCTCTTGGTAGTTATTGCCTAGGTGTAACAAAGCTAGATTGACTTTGCCGCCGCGAGTCCGGTAAAGTTCCAGCTGGACTAGGCAATTATCAACTTCAAACGGCTGCGACACGGCTAGAACATTCTCTAGGTAATATTGAACAGCTTTCTCAACAATCCCCAGCTCTAACAAACGATTATTTGTTTCCCTCGCTAATGCCGTTGCAAAGGCCGAAAAATTCTTATCGCCAGAGGAGTGAACGGTTCTGAGAGCTTTTTCAATAATTTTTATGGAGGAGGCAAGATCCAAATGCTCAGCGGCAGATCTGACTGCGTCCAAAAGGCACAGTAATTGCTGGTTTAGTCCTTTATCTTCAGTATCTTGTACCAGCCATGGGGGAAGGTTAATCTGAAAGTTGTCGCCCTCAAGATTAGTACTGCCGTCCTTCTTCCGTGGGAATGCAACCAGGCGAATGCCTTCTAAGGCGGTAGGTTCTGACGGTATCTTGCATTTGCCGACAAAAAGAATCCACGGCTTTCCTGTTCCGTCTCTAATTTTGTTGGAATAAACTATTCCATCTAATTCTGGGAAAAAACGTGATTCGATTACCTCAAGTTCATCTGGTTCGCTTGGTTCATCCGGGAGCCTTGTATCTGGCCCGTGAGGGGCGGGGAAGAAAGCTGGATGTTTTGACATTGCTCTTGAAAATAGATTAATGCTTAGACTTACCGCGTGTTGGCAGGCACCGCGGGAGAAAAGCAAGGCTACTTTTTATTTGTTGCCATTATAACTACTTTAAAGATCTGTCTGGTAATCATTACTACCATAGCAAAAAGAAGTGAAATTGTAAAGAAGAGTTCCTGGCCTGAGGGAATGCGGTAGGTAATAAAAAAGGCGGCCAGCGGGGCAAAGATAACCATAAGCCAATCTTCTTTGGTTGGCGGAAAGTCGGAAAAAATTATTCCCAGGAGCTCGGCCGGTATGGTTAAAAGAGCGGAGACCGCGTTAAACCAGGGGTTGGGCTCGGTGAGTTCTATTCCTCCCAGTAATTTTAGATTAAGAGGGGTGGCCGGTTTAGGTACAAAGGAGTAGAGAAGGTCTAGGTCATCGCCTTTTAGTCCGGTTTTAAAAACTCGGTAGAGGATTAAAAAGTAGCAGATATAGACGGCGTAGCTAAAATATCGGGACCAAATTACCTTTCGGTGCACCCGGATGAGTTTATCCTTTTCTTTTTTGATGCGGATAGGGTATCCGGCAAAGGTTTCTTCTATCCTCTTTAGCCCGTTGAGTAGTTCCTGCTTTTCTTCTTCACTACTTTCCCCTCTGGCTGATAGGGGCAAGAGACAAATGTTTATAAAGATGGTGAAGATAATCAGAGCCAGTCCCATGTCCGGCCCCCAGGGAAGCCATTGGTAGAAAAGAACCAGCGCGTTTAAGAATGGCCGGTAGATGATATTGGTGATGATAAAATTAAATGCAGAAGTGAGCATGAAAAAAGTTCAAAATTACAATTCAAAATTCACAATTAGAAAAACACGGGAGGTGGCACCCAAACATATTTTATCACTTAAGCAGGTTAAACCAAAGAAATCGTGGGGGCAGCATTTTTTGGTTAGCCAAGAGGTCCTGCGGGATCTGCTGGCGGCGGCCGAGCTTGAACCGCAGGATACGGTTTTAGAGATTGGTGCCGGCACCGGCGTTATCACCGTGGAATTGGCCAGACGAGTGAAAAGAGTGATCGCAGTGGAAAAAGATCCCAGACTAGCTGCTATTCTTAGAGAGGAACTGCATGCGCACAGCGTGGATAATGTACAGATTGTTAATCAAGACATTCTTAAATTGCAAATGTCAGATAATAAATATCAAATTAATGCCGAATGTCAAACGACGGGTGTCCAAGTTAAATGTGATAAGATTCTTGGGGCTATTCCCTATCAGATTACCTCTCCGTTGATTCATAAGCTATTAAAAGAGCTGCCCCCCAACTTACTTATTGTTCTTGTCATCCAAAATGAGGTTGCGGAAAAAATTGCCGCCCAGCCGCCAGAAGCTACCTATTTAAGCAACTTCGTTTCCGCGCTGGCGAAGGTAAAGCTGGTGGGAGGACCGGTTGCCCCCTCATCCTTCCGTCCGCCGCCGAGGATAAAATCAAGGATAATAAAACTGGTAACAAGAAATGAGGAACGAGTGAGGAGAGAGGAAATTCAGAGATTTGAGGACTTTTTGCATAAAGGATTTTCCCGTCCCAGGAAGATGTTGAAAAATGTCTTTGATGAGGGTCTGCTTAGGAAAGCGGGCATTGACCCCTCTTCTCGGCCCCAGGAACTGACATTGGAAGAATGGCTCCTGCTTAATAGGGGTGGTTCTTCTTAATTTTTTTCCTCTGCAGATGGTAGATAATAAATGAGAAGATAATGGTGGCCAGATAGCCGAGTAAGGTAATGAAAGTTAAATTGCGGGCGGCGATGGCTAATTTGCTGTTTAAGGCTTGATGGATAAAATAGAAATTGACCACGGCCCAGGGCAGAAAGGCGATGGTGTTAATAAGGAAATAGGTAGGGAATTTAAGACTGGTTAAACCCAGAGCGTAGGAAACATAATCGGTGGCCGCGCCTCCGATGAGCCGGATAATAAAGATGGTTTTTATCCCGGCCAAATTGGTAAATTTGTCAATTTGCGCTAGTCCTTTTTGCCCCACGAATTTAGCTATCAGGGTGCGCCCCCAGTGTTTGGCAATTAAGAAATTTAGGGAATGACCAAGAAGATTAGCACTGTAGATACAGCCGAAGGCAACCGCCGAAGGAAAGATTAAGATCCCGGCGATCCAGAAGGGAAGGGCGGCAATTGGTGAAAAGACATTGGTGGAAGCGGTAAGCAGAATGTAAATGAGGGGGGCGGCAATTCCGAATTTTTGGACTAAATCTTTAATGCCTTCGACGGTAATATGCTGGCCAATGATTTTAAGGAGGAAAGTTAATCCAATGAGGAGGAATACGATTAGAAGAATCTTTAAGAAATTGGTGCTTTTTTGCGGAGAAAAGTGAATCATACTCTTGTTTATTAAATATGGGCGGGTCATAAATACTTCTAGTGGTTGCAGTAGCGCAATTTTGGATTCGCCGCCGAATTGCAGGTTTTGCTTATTGTGCGCACAGATTGCGGACTAACTGCAGTGCCATTCGGCACACGGTGAGAGTCCGCTATTGTAAGTAAGGTAAGCATTGCGTCCCAATCATATTAAATCATAAAAACATCAAATCATAAAATGTGAAATTCCACTGTCCCGGGAGCGGCGGTTTCTCCAAGCTGTTAGCCACGCCCTTGTTAATACAGCTTTCTGATTCCTGGGTAGAAAAACTTAAGACGCAAAGTTGCAACCGGAAGCTGAAGAAAATCTTTAGTTTTAATTCTGTAATTTTGGAAGTGAGGATAGGCCATAAGTGTCCAACTCAGCCATAATGACAATAATCAAGCACCAAATTACAAACAAATTCAGAATTCAGAATCCAGAATTCAGAATTCAAATGACCAAAACCTTCCCATGTTTAGAATTTAGAAAATTGTCATTTGGATTTGGTTTGACATTGGGCATTTTTAATTTGATATTTTACGAATTCACTCCTTAGAGAGAGGCGGCTCCTAGCCCTGCTGCCTACCACATTACTACATTACTACATTACTACGCTGCTGCACTGCTACCATCCCCAAAAACTTTTAGTATGATAGACTAGTCTATCATATATGTACGTTTTGGCTTGTGTATAAGCAAGTCTTAAAAGCAAGGTTAGATTTAGTATGATAAACTAGTCTATCATCACTGAGATTGTTTTAATGGAGTTTGGTTTTAGCATTTTTAGCATGTTTTTCCTTTGGAGGATGGATTGCAAATATCCAACTTAATTGTAATAGCGCACTCTTGCCGTGTACCCTTGCGGCACTGCAGTTAGTGCGCGACTAGAAGGGGTGACACCCTCTTTGAGGGTGTCACCCCATTCAAATAATTATCACTGCGGCCGGTGTGTGCTCTGATCGCAGACTAACCGCAGTACCATTCGGTGCATGGCAAGAGTTTGCTGTTACGGTTAAATTTTGAGATTATGTTCTGGCCGTTTTAAAAATAGGTGCCTGGTAATTGGAGTTTGCTGAGGTGAATGCTAAATCCTAAAAGTGTAAAACTTTTATGGTAGAATTCTTTATATGATTGACTTCATGCGTTACAAGTGGGTTTTTTTCTTGATTTCTGCGCTGGTGCTGGTCCCGGGGGTAATTTCTTTAGTTATCTGGAGATTAAATCCTTCGGTTGATTTTACCGGAGGGACGCTTTGGGAGGTAAAACTGGAAAAAGTTGCCTCCCTGCAGGAATTTAAGGGATATTTAGAACAAAAGCTGTCTGAAGAAGACATTACCTTGTCTTTGGTTCAGAAAACTGGGGAAAGAACCTTTTTGTTAAAGCTTTCCCCGTTGAGTGAAGATCAGAAGGAGACGGTTAAATTAGATATAAAGGAAGATTATGGAGATTTTAAGACTTTAAGGTTTGAAACCGTAGGGGCCTTAATGGGGAAAGAGCTTCTAATTAAAACTCTTATCGGGATTATTTTGGCCGCCGGGTTTATTCTTTTCTATGTGGCTTGGCGGTTTAAAAATAAAATGTACGGAGTTTGCGCTATTTTGGCCATGTTCCACGATACACTTATTGTCTTGGGTATTTTTTCGCTGTTGGGGCATTTTTGGGGAGTGGAGGTGGATATACTTTTTGTAACGGCGATTTTAACCGTACTTTCATTTTCTGTTCATGACACGGTGGTGGTTTATGACCGCATCCGTGAGTTGCGCAAGCTGTACCCAAAAGCGGACTTTACTTATCTGGTAAATCAGGCAATTTCTGAGACTTTGGTGCGGTCGTTGAATAATTCGTTAACTATTATCTTTATGCTTTTAGCTCTGCTTCTTTTAGGGGGAACGACCATCCGCTGGTTTGTGGTTGCCCTGCTTATTGGTACCATTGCCGGAACCTATTCTTCTACCTTTACCGCCGCCCCGCTTCTGGTTGTTTGGTATGAACGAACAAAAAAGTGAAGCTTCACCATTTAATTGTAATAGCAGATTCTTGCCGTGTACCGAATGGTACTGCGGTTAGTCTGCGGTCTGTGTGCGCAATAAGCATTTGAATGGGGTGACACCCTCAAAGAGGGTGTCACCCCGTTTATTGCTACTGGGCTGGGCATTTATGACCCGTCTTTAATAACTGTGCGATTATAATTAGCTATGTTGAAACCGACAAGTCCCAAGGGTCTGGAGCATAGAAGTAATAGCGAAGATGGTGAGCCTGTCGAGTTAATTAAGCTGAGTTCTGAAAAGATAAATCTGGCTCCGGCTGAGTTTCCAACCATTACGAAGATGGTTCTTGAGAATATTGAGGAGAACTATGAAACAGAAAAGGGCAGTGTGTTTAGGGATGTGTTTTTAAACAGAAATGTGGAAAAGCATCCAGAGGTTTATGTAGAGTTTTTGCGTCAGCGTTTAGCGGGCACTAGATACGAACGAATGACGGAAGAAGAGAGAGAGGATGAAGTGTTTAATCTCTCGCCGGAATTTAAAAAAATAAAAGCAGAATTTTGTGATGCTTTTAGATGTGAATTGCCCGAAACGCCAGAGAAGATTCAAAAGGCTGTGAACCAAGAAGCCAAAATAATTATCACCGGCGTGGTTAGGTTGCTTAACTTTTTTGTTGCAAACCATATTAACACGGCTGTTTTTTTAGACAAGTCGGCTAGGTATGCGGCTCATCTCGTCAGGGTTTGCTGGAGAGAGCTCCATTTGTCCCGACAGATGCCAGTGATTACTTTTATCAATGTGGGGGGCGAATCTCGTGACGAAAAACTTGAAGAAAACCAGGCGCTGGTATCACATCTTCGGAAAGGCCTATTAAGGCATATGCAGGGGGCTAGGGTGGCGGTTGTAGATGACTTCGAGTTTACGGGAGACTCTTTGAGGAGAGCGACAAACCTGCTTACTAATGCCTTTCCGGAAGCACAATCTATAAACCCAGTTTATGCTTTTGACGATGAGCCTTTTTGGTACGGCAAAACTTATGAAGTGGTGGATCCATATGGAGAGGATGCCATAGAAAGCGAGCGTGCTCACACTAAAATCTTTACCAGGTCCCCAGCGCTGTTGGTTAAGGATCAGCAATTTCTTGCAGAAGCAGATGATTTTATACTCCGGGTGTATAAAGAAGGACTGACAAAAATGCCTCGGGTGGCTGCTTTAAGAAAAGAGCTTACCAAACTCGCCCAAGTGATTGTAGAAAATACGCGTCTGCTTTCCCAACAGTAAGCAACTCTACAACATTTCTTAGAATACCAAGCCTATCCCTTTTTCTCTAAGGACTATTCTTAGATGTGTTAGCAGGGCAGAAACGTTTATGTCGTCTAGGTAGCAAAAGGGACCCTGATAGGAGAGGCAATTCGGGGAGTCCGCTGACGTCTGCCGCTGGGAGGTTTTTCCTGGTTTATTTCTTTTGCGAAAGCGCGGTAGCTAATCAAACCTGATTTATGGGATGTAATATCGTCGCCAATCGCCTCCCTGATTAAAGTCAACACTTCGCGCACCCACTGGCTTAGTTTATCGCCGGAGATCCCTTGGAACTGTATCTTATCATAGGTCATATCCACAAAAGGTTCTTTTGAACGTTTAAAGAGTAAATGGAAGGGAGATCGTTGGAAACTTTCTGGATCTAGTTTGCTTGGCCACTCTAGTCCCAGTGTTCCACTTTGATTAATTTCTGCAAAGTCAGCTTGTGTATCCGAAGCAGGGAATTTTTCTATTTTACCGAACTCGATAATCATGCGGTGGCCGCCTTGCGGTTGATCGGGGTTTTCTCTAAAAAAGGTTAATTTTACTGGTCGGTTGCCTACTATGGCTACAAGTTCATATTTATTATAAATAGAATCTTTGATTTGCCGTGCGGGGTCTTTATTTTCCAAATAGGCTGAACCGACATTGAAGATATGTTCTATTAGATAGCGTGCCTGGTTGCGCGCACTCGCACAGCGATTCCAGATATAATGTGCCTCTTTTTCTGTAAGCACACCTCTTTCGCTGGTGTGATCTGCAGTTAAGGGAGAAACCTCTGTTGATGTTTCGGCATTCGGCCGGCTTAACGCTGTCATTGGCTATTTTTTGCAAGCTGTTGAGAATAGTATAAAGAATAACAAATAGAATTGGAATAGCCAACAAGCAAGTTCCCTAATCCTCTGAGGGCTGTCCTTAGTCTTATCGGTTTTGGTGTCTTTTGGTCATCTAAATTTGGGACTTATGGTGCTGTGCATAAAGTCTATTGCTGTCTGGTCGGGGTTGCCCGGGGTGGTGCGTACATCCCATAAGTTTCCGCCTTGGCTTTTATCGCCGAAGACATATTTAAAAACTTCGGCAAAATCATCCAGCAGGGACTCTTTCATGTTGTTGGTGGGACGCAGTTTGGAATATTGTGCCTGTTCACTTTGGGACAAAAGAGGCCAAACGATTCTTCCGACGCAGTGGGTGGTCTCGGCGGTCAGATCGCCGCCGGCCAGATCTGTGTTAAGCTGGATTATTTGGTAGGAAGGATCAACGGCGAGATGCTTCTGGTACTCTAAAGTGCCTACCGGCCGCTTGAGTTGGTTCATTACCACCTTAACATTCATTCCTCCGTAATCTTTGTCTTGCATGATGACCAGAGCGTAGTTGTTCAGGATAGATTTTTTAACTTGTAAATAGGAAAAGGCGGCCATAATTGTCTTCTTGGTGGTTGAATCCAGGGGCGCGTTTTTAATATTGTCCACGGGATCGTTGGTATTGTCTAAGTCAAAAAAACATATTTCGTAGGGGGTGGTGACGCAATCTGGTGCCGGAGTTGGTGAGGGAGATGTTGTTGGTGTGGGTGTGGGGAAGATGATATCGCCGGGTGGAGTAGTAATGGGAGTTAATTCCAGCCCTTTAGGTGTTGGGCTGGGGAAAGGAGTGGGAATAACAGTGGCGGGCGGTGTGGTCCTTGCAGGGTTTGGTGTGGTATTTACGGGGCGGGGTTGGTAGAGAGATTTCATGTTGTTGAGACTTTCTTCTTGGCGGGTTCCTTGATTAAGTAAAGGCTGAAACAAAGGAGAGGTGCGGTCGGTATGTACTTTGAGAAATAATGCTCCGACCAAAAGAACTATACAGGTGATGGTAATTAAAATGGGAATTCGCATTTCGTTGTCAACTTAAAACAAAATGGTCTGTTTGTCTTTTTGTTTTAACACCGGCTTGGGCTACTTCTAAAGTTTGGGCTTAATTAGGGACAAACCTAATTTCTAGTCATTATGGTCGGGACATGGTTTCAAAATTTAACCGTGAAGCTCCTCCTGCTTGGAAGCGGATGTGTTTTTCCTGCAGGATCCCACTCCTTAAAGAGCGAAAACCCCGAACCGAAAGCCACTTATCTACGCTCCTGTCGGTGTGGCTCTCCGCTTCGCGGGTAATAGCAGACTTTAATCTGCTTCCCTGAATCGCAGACTGACCGCATCACCACAAGGGTACCCGGCAAGAGTTCGCTGTTACAACCAAGTTGACCATTTATGACCCCTAATTTCTAGTTATTATATAACACCCGCAGGTCTTGTGGTATCATTAGAACTGATGCGGTTTGTTACCAACCTTGGTCGGTCTCAACTTGAGGGGAAAAAAGTTTTGGTTAGAGCAGACTTGGATGTGAAAATTAACCAGGGGTTGGTAGGGGATAATTTTAGACTGCGGGCAATTACGGAGACTCTCCAGTATCTGGTTGGGAACCATGCTAAATTGATTTTGGCGGGGCATCTGGATCGTCCGGGCGGTCGGGTTGTTGATTCGCTGCGCATGAGTCCGGTAGTTGACGAACTCCGTTCTCTGCTGGCGTCTGTGAGGGTAAAAAGTGTAGATCGAGTTTTGGGGCCAAGCGTTCTGGAAGAGGTAAAAAAACTTGAGGACGGGGAAATTTTAGTTTTGGAAAATGTCCGTTTTTGCCCCGGTGAGGAGAAAAACGAAGATCTGTTTGCGCAAAGGCTGTCATCATTGGCCGATTTGTTTGTTAATGAGTGTTTCGCAACCTGCCACCGTTGTCATGCTTCTATTGTGGGCGTGCCTCAATACCTGCCTTCTTTTGCGGGAATACGGCTGGGGCGTGAAATTGAGACCTTGTTGCGTGTACGGGAAGCTCCTAAGCGCCCACTGATCTTTATTATCGGCGGGGCGAAGAAGGATAAGATTGAATTCGTTAAGGCCGTTTCTCAGTTTGCTGATCAAATTCTTTTGGGAGGAACTTTGATGTTTGCCCGGGAGTTGGAAGGTGTTCCCAAGGTTCTGTTTCCGGTGGATGCGGTGCGGGTTGATGACATTGGCCCTCGGTCGGTTTCGCTCTTTTGCAAAACTATCAAAGAAGCCGGGACAATTGTCTGGGCTGGGCCAATGGGAAGATTTGAACAAGATGAGTATATGATGGGTACGCGCAAAATTGCCCAATGTGCAGCAGAAAGCTGCGCCTTCAGCGTGGCGGGGGGAGGAGACACTTTGGCGGCTTTGGGTCAGGTGGGATTGCGGGATAAGTTTGATTTTTGTTCTACCGGCGGGGGGGCGATGTTAAAATTTCTGTCAAAGGGAACCTTGCCGGGGATTGAAGCTTTAGAAGTAAATCGTGAGTAACGGCGGATTTTAGTCCGCACTCAAAATTTTGTAATAGGCAAATCTTGCCATTTGGTGACAGTTCTCTATTGTCGCGATAAATCTAAAAGCGCGCTGCTGCAGTTATACTTAATTTGCTTGAATATGCTCGTTATTGCCAATTGGAAATTGCATTTTGATTATCAAGAAGCGCGGAAGTGGGTGCAGAATTTTGCCGGCTCCGTTAAAGGAACAGGCTTGCCGGAGGTGGTGATTGCGCCGTCTTTTCTTTTGGTTCCTGCTCTCAAGAAAGAATTGGCGGCGAGGGATTTGAAGGTGAAGATTGGCGCTCAGACTGTTTCCTCGTTTGAACAGGGGTCATATACCGGCGAGGTTTCAGCCCGGCAATTAAGTGAGTGGGTTAACTATGTAATTATTGGTCATTCAGAAAGGAGAAAGTATTTCGGCGAAACCGATAAAGATGTGGTGGAGAAGGTACGCCGGGCACTTAGGCATCAGATAACGCCGGTGATTTGTGTGAGCGAGTTGTCTCAAGTTGATTGTTTGGTTAGGGAGGATTTTAAAAATAAGAATCTGGTGGTGGCCTATGAGCCGCTTTTTGCTATTGGATCAGGCAGACCGGATACACCGCAAAATATTTCTTTGGTGGTGGATAAAATCTGTGATAGGCTTGAACGCCGGGTCAGGGTATTATATGGAGGCAGTGTGAGTGCAGATAATGCGGCGGGCATTTTGAAGCAGGGGAATGTTGACGGATTTCTGGTGGGGAGGGCCAGTTTAGACCCGGTGGGGTTTGCGGAGCTTGTTAAAACTTTAGTGCGCTGTTAATCATGTCCTATGTAGATCTTGGTACCATTTCAACTAAATCAGAAAAAAGGGGGGGGAGTAAGATTGGTGTTAGGGTTCCCGGGAAATTATTGCTGCTTGGGGTGTTGCTTGTTTTTTTAATATTAGGCTTTCGTTTGCTTATTTCTTCATCTCCCACCGTTTTGGCTCAGTTCTGGTCAACTTCGGGCCAGGTTATTTCTTTTATGATTCCCGGGAGATCTCATCTGCTGGAAGATGAAGGTGTTACCAATGTGTTGCTGGTGGGAATAGATAAGCGATCAGAGGTTCCCTATTCCTACACCACAGCCAGCGGGCAGGTGGTAAAAAATGGCTTTTTGGCAGATACGATTATTATTGCCTCCCTAAATAGGAAGACAAGCTCTGTGAGTATGCTTTCTATTCCCCGTGACCTTTGGGTAAAAATGCCGGCCTTTGGCAATCTTTCGCCTCAGTATTCTAAGATCAACGCCGCCCATGCCTTGGGGGATCAGTTTGGAGGCCAGGAGAATGGCGGGATGTTGCTGCTTAAGGAGGTGGTGGAGCAGATTTTAGATATTCCCATTCACTATTGGGTGAGAATTGATTTTGCCGGTTTTGAGAAAGGAATAGATGCCATTGAAGGTATTGATGTGGTGGTAGAGCGCACTTTTGATGATTATATGTTTCCTCGCCCTGGGTATGAAAATGCTCCCTGGAATCAACGGTGGGAGCATGTTCATTTTGATGCCGGTTTGCAGCATATGGACGGGGCTACTGCCTTGGAATATGCTCGATCGCGGCATGCTTTAGGAGTAGAGGGGTCAGATTTTGCCAGGTCCAGGCGCCAGCAAAAGGTGATTATTGCCGCCAAGAATAAAATTTTGTCTTCTTCCACCCTCTTTAACACGGCAAAATTAAAGGAGCTTTATGAGGTGGTGTCTGATCATGTGAGAACCAATGTCAAACTTTCCGAATTCCCGCTTTTCTTTTCCTTGGCGAAACAGTTCTCCGACAAGGAGGTGAAAACTTACAGTCTTACCGATGAAACAGAAAATCTCCTCGCTGCTCCGACGGATCTTTCTTTATATGGCGGAGCCTGGGTTTTGGTGCCGGCGGCCGGAGGTGAAGACTTTTCGGATGTACAGGGTTTTGTGAAGGGTATTTTTTATGAACGTGAATAGGAAGAAGGTTCTATTGGAAAGCCGCGCCGGCAAGGGTCTGGACGAGTGGCTTTCGGTTCAGGGTTCCGCTTCTAAGGCGGCGGAGCTTTGCTTAATAGCCTCTAATTTTTTAAAAAGTTTTCAAACTTATTTCGAAACTGGTCAAAGAGATCTTTTGATAAATTGCCTTTGGGGACATGGGTTTCCCAGGGGATAAAAATTACCTGGTGATTCGGGGCAATTTTTTTTAAGAAATTGAGGTTTTGGTCGCTGTCATAGTATTGATTTTTTTTGGTTTCTATAATTAGGGTCGGCTGGGTAATTTGTATGTCTAGATTTTTAAGATGAGTCTTGGCTAGGTCATTTAGGGACTGCAGCCAGACGGTAAAATTCATCGCTCGCCATTGTTTTATTTCGAACTCAATGACCTCCCTATTATTTGCGTACTCCGGCAAGGTCTTTTCCTGAATAAACCTCATTAAAAAGTCGTTGTTGATTATTTTTTGAATGAGCCAGGGGATTAACCTTGTTTTAAGAAGGAAGGGGGCGAGGAATTTTGCCAGGGCGGCTTTTTTTTTGGTGGCTGGGGTGAAAAAGGAACTGTCGGCCGGGGTGGCAATTAAGATATTTTTAGATACCCGATTCTTTATCAGAGGATACAAACGGAGGCAGATAATTCCTCCCATAGATCCGCCCATGAGGATAAGATTTTTTAACTCTAGTTTTTCTATAAATTCTTTTAGGGTTTGTGCATATTTTTGCATCGTGTGGGGAGCGTTTTGATAGGGGGGTGTTTGGCCGCAGCCGGGAAGATCGGGAGCGATGACGGAGACATAATCGGATAGAGATTGCAAAAGCCCCTGGTAGCGGAGAGCGTCAGACCGGTGCCCGTGGATAAAGAGCAGAGTGGGGCCGGAACCGAAGGTGTAATAATAAATTTTTTCGTGTTGGAGTTGTAGGTATTGTCCTTTAAAATTCAAATGAGCATTAAAGTTTTGCAAATTTTAGTGATGTGTTTTGCCGAGGTTAGGCTTGTCTCAGCGTGCCCCGCCGTGTTCTGTGAAAAACTGCAAAACTTTGGTAATTAAAGAGCAGGTAATTCCTAGGGATTCAAGACACTATTTTAATTTAAAATCGGGTTGGTTGCCAAACAACTGCGGTTTACAATGTTGGTAATTCTAGGTTATATTGTACATCATGAAGGTCGCACTTGTTTGTCCATACCGTCTGTCGGCCCCCGGGGGGGTGCAGGAGCACATCCGCAGCTTGGCGGGGCAGTTGCGCGGCTGGGGGCATGAAGCAATAATTATCGCTCCCGGACGCGGCCGAACCCGAAAGACCAAAGAGGAGTTATTTATTGGGCAGGCGGTAAAAGTTCCTACGCAAAATAAAAGCTGGGCTTTTGCTAGTTTTTACTTTAGTCCCAATTTTGGTTCTCTGCGAAACTTTATTGAAGATTACCGGTTTGATCTGATCCATTTCCACTCGCCAATGACGCCTTTTTTGTCGTGGCAGATACTTCAGGCTTCAAACACCGTTAATGTGGCCACTTTTCACAGTGAATGGGGGGTTGCCAATTCTTTGCTAATGAACTCGCTTGATTTTTTGGTGCATCCCTTAATCGGCAAGATCAAAGAGAAACTGTCCGGAGTGATTGCTGTTTCCGAGGTGGCCAAGCAAAGCTGGCGTGAAATTTTTGACGGTTCTTTACCTCAGGCGGTAATTCCCAATGGAGTTAATCTGCGGCGCTTCAATACTAAAGTTCCTATGGTGAGGGTCTTTGGCGGCAAACCGACCATTTTGTTTGTGGGGCGGATTGAAGCTCGGAAAGGCCTAAAGTATTTATTGGAAGCTTTTAAAAAAGTATGTCTAAGAATAGAGAAAGCGCGGCTGGTGATCGTTGGATCGGGGCCGTTGGCGCTGATTTCTAAGTTATGGGTTAAAAAAGAAGGACTGGACGGCAAGATATTTTTTGCCGGTAGGCTGCCGGGGGAGATTCTGCCGTCCTATTTCCGCGGAGCTGATGTTTTTTGCTCACCGGCGACTGGTGGTGAGAGTTTTGGCATTGTTCTGCTGGAGGCTATGGCTTCCGGTGTGCCGGTGGTGGCTTTTGGAAACCCTGGATACCGCGAGGTTTTAAAGAATTGTCCTGTTCAGGGAGTGTTAGTTCCCAATAAGGATGTTGATGCCCTGGCTGAAAGTTTGGTGAAATTTCTGGGCAGTGACGAATTGAGGAGAAAGACTGTTAAATGGGGTTTGGGCGAGGTAAGGAAATACGATTGGCCGCTTATTGCCCGGAAAGTTTTTCAGTTTTATCAACGAGTTTTGGGGTAGGGCGTTTATTTTTAGTTGAAAGCGTTGGTATAATAAAAGGGAAAGGAGGTGATGACCGATGGCGTTAATAAAATGGGATCCGTTTCGGGAATTCCGGCCTTTGGTGCGCTGGTCTTCTTTTCCTTTTGACTGGCTGGAGGAGGATTGGAGTAGTTCTATGGCCATGGATGTTTATGAGGAGGGGAACAATGTGGTGGTTAAGGCGGATCTGCCGGGCTTTAAGCCGGAGGAAGTGGATATTTCTGTGACCGAGGATTCGGTAACTATCCAGGCAGAGAGAAAAGAGGAGAAAGAGGAAAAGAAGAAAAAGAACTATCTGCGTCAGGAAAGGTTTTATACTCGTTGTGCGCGGACAGTCTCTCTTCCAGTGCCGGTGAAGGCGGAAGATGCAGATGCTGAATTTACAAATGGAACCTTGACGCTTACTTTGCCCAAGGCAAAGATAGAGAAGCCGAAGAAGGTTAAGGTGCGGGTAGGTGGTAAGAAGTAGTGTTGGGAGACAGGGGCAAAGAAGGCTTGTTTTCTTTTCCAAACCCGGCAGCAGCCGGGTTTTGGTTTGAGGATTATGATGCTCCAGACCCTGCGTTTAAAAAACTTTCGCAATTTCAAGAATTTTTCCCTGTCTTTGAGCGGTAAGGTAAATGTCATTACCGGTCCTAACGGGGTTGGAAAAACTAATCTTCTGGAGGCGATTTTTCTGTTGGCCAAAGGGAAGTCTTTTAGGACGACTTCTAATGGATACTTAATTGGGGTTCCAAGTGGAAATTCTCCAAGTACGGGTATTGCTTTTATTGAAGGGTTAGTTCGAGGCGATAACGAGTTAGAAACAACTCTGGGAATGAGCTTGAGTAATGGGAGCAAAAAATATTTAGTTAATGGTAAGGATAGCAGTTATCAGGATTTCCGTCCCCGATTTCATGCGGTGATTTTTTCTCCCCGTGACTTGGATATTATTATTGGCGATCCGTCTTTACGCCGTGCTTTTCTGGATGAGCTTAATGGGGATGGTTCCGGTGAGTACGTTAACATTAGTACCGATTATCGGCATGTTTTGCGCCAACGAAATCAATTACTTTCCAGGGGGAAGTTTTCTGCTGCAGAATTAGACTATTGGGATGCTCAGCTGGTTGATTTAGGTTCGGCGATAATTGCGGAAAGAAAACGAGCGGTGGATAATTTAAACCAACGACTTGATGCGGGACATCTATTTCTGGAGTATTTTCCTAGTCCAAGGATTATAAAAGAAGAGTTAGAACAGGTTGATGATTGGACAGGTGGAAAAGTTGGAGAATTATTTCGGCATAAGTTGAAAGAGATAGTGGAGAGAGAAAAGGAGATTGGCTTTACCTTGATTGGTCCACAACGAGACGAGTTAAAATTTTTTGGTCTGGTGGATTCGTCTGGCGTTAAAAGGGACTTGGCTGTTTTTGGGTCCAGAGGGCAGCAAAGAATGGCCGTGGTGCACTTAAAAAGAGCGCAGCTGGAGTTATTGAGGGCAAAGTTAGAAGAGTGTCCCGTTCTTCTTTTGGATGATGTTTTTTCAGAGTTGGATGAACACTGCCGGGAAATTTTGTTGCCCATTTTTGATTATCAACAAACTGTTGTCACCGCGGTAAGCTTGCCCAAGGGGATTGAAGCATCTATGTCGGTGGAGCTGAAGTAGAAAAACTGGTGCGATTGTGAAGAAAATTCGCGCGTTTGTTAGGATTGGATTGTCTAATTGGCTATCGGTTGTTGATTGCTGACTGTTGAATTCCAAATTTATGATTCACTTAATCTATGGACAAGATAGCTATCGGGCAAAGAAGGAAATTGATTCCTTAGCCGAGAAATTTTCAGGAAAGCGGATTATCTTTGGAGAAGATTTAGAGACAATTAACTTGGATCAGCTTTTTAGGCAACAGTCTCTTTTTGGTAAACAGCCTCTAATTGTCTTTCGGGATATTTTGAGAATTGCTGATCAGAAGGGATTCATGAAGATCCGGGATCTTCACGGGGGCGCGGGGGTAGTGTTTTGGGAAACGGGGGAAGTGGATCGGCGATTAAGGTTGGTAAAATGGCTGTTAAAAAACGCCCGGGTGAAGAAGTTTACCCCCCTTAAAATTAATGAGGTTAGAAAGTGGATTTATGAGTATCTGAGTGAAAAAGAAATTGAGTCCGCGGCGGTGGAAATGTTGATAGATCACCATGGAAATAATCTGATTTTGTTGGAGCAGGAGTTAAAGAAATTACAAAGTTATACCGATGGTCGCGCGATTACCCTGTCCGATATAGACCAACTGTGTGTCCGGAGCGTAGAGGCAAATATATTTTCCTTTGTTGATGCCCTCAGTGTGGGGGATCAAAAGAAAGCGGGTCAGCTCTTATCTAATCTTTTAGACGAAGGTCAAGATCCGTGGTATTTGTTTTCGATGATTGTTCGCCAGTTTCGCCTCTTGATCCTCTCGCATTTTAAAAAGGGACTAAAAGGGCAACACCCATTTGTGGTGCAGAAAATTAGACAACAGGCGGGCAGGTGGGAAATAAAGCGGTTAAAAAAAGTGTATGAATGTCTTTTGGGAATTGATGCCGGGGCGAAGACAGGCCAAAAAGACTTGGAAACAGAACTTTGGCTATTGCTGGCGGAGCTTCACCGATTAACCTAATTTATTGATGTGAGCGGCGAGTCTAGATTTTATCCTTGAGGCTTTATTTTTATGGATGACCTTTTTTTTGGCTGCGTAGTCTAGTTGCCGGTAGGCCTCGGGCAGGGCTTCCAGGGCCAAATCTTTATTTTTGCTAATTATAGCCTTGCGAATGCGTTTTATTACCTCCTTGTACTTGCGTTTGGTGCGCAGGTTGTAGGCTCTTTTCCTTTTTGAAGCTCTTAGGGCTTTAAGGGCAGACCTGCCTTTTGGTTTTAAGGGTTTGTCCTCCGGTTTGGAGGTGGTGTTTTGCGGCATGATGTTCCCAAGTATAGCACGAGAATGTATAATCATCAACAGGTGCGAAGAGTGGAAGGACATCAGGACCAAAAGATGGACTCTTCATTTTTAGGAAAAATGTTGCATCGTGTAATCAAAAACGGTTTCAAGAATGGAGCCTCGGTTATCTTTCAGCAGCAGCGGACAATTTTTTCCAGCGCGGCGGTGATTTCGGTTATGGTTCTTATCTCGGCGCTGTTGGGATTGGTGCGTAAGCGGCTTTACGCTGGGATATTGGCCGCAGGCCCAGATTATGATACGTTGGTGGCCGCTTTTAGAATTCCTGACCTTGTCTTTCAGTTGTTGGTGGCAGGATCACTTAATGCCGCTTTTATCCCTCTCTTTTCTCGATACATTGTTACCGATAAACCAGAAGGGGCATGGAAATTTGCCTCCTTGGTTCTTAATTTCACTCTAGTCTTCTTTGTTTTTCTTTCGGCCCTGGGAATGTTTTTTGCCTTTCCGCTGTCGCAGATATTAGCTCCTGGGTTTTCCTTTAACCAGCAGGTTCAGCTTGCTCATCTAATGCGGGTAGTTTTTTTGTCCCCTATCCTTCTGGGTGTCAGCAGTTTTGTTGGGGGAATGGTGCAATCGTTTAAAAGGTTTCTAATCCCCTTCTTTTCTCCTGTTGTTTATAACCTGGGGGCAATTTTTGGCATCTTGTTTCTTTATCCACTTTTTGGGCTTTCTGGTATGGCTTGGGGCATAGTTTTGGGTTCATTTTTACACCTGTTGGTTCAGTTGCCTCTTCTGAGACATTTGGGATTTAGATATCTTTTTTGCTTTTCCTGGAGAGAGCCTGCTCTTAGAGAGTTGTTGCGCTTGGCACTGCCTCGAACCATCTGGGCGGTCATTTCCGAAGCCAAAGAGATAATTGTGGTGCGTTTGGCTTCCATGCTAGCGGCGGGATCAATTAGCGTTTTGGATTACGGACAGGCGGTGGTGCGTTTCCCGGTTTCTATTTTTGGCGCTTCTATTGCGCAGGCGGCGTTGCCGAGTCTTAGTGAACAGGTAGCTAAGGGGAATTTAAAGAAGTTCCGTTCTATTTTTGTTAACTCGCTTTTGCAGATTATCTATATTTTGGCGCCGGTCAGTGTGGTCTTTATTATTTTAAAAATTCCCCTGGTTCGGTTGGTTTTTGGTACCGGAAATTTTAGTTGGTCGGATACTCTGATGACCAGTTGGGTGGTGGCTCTGTTTTCATTAAGTCTTTTGGCCCAAGCCGGCAAAGAGCTTGTAGTTCGCGGATTTTATGCTCTGAGAGACTCTGATACACCGGTAATTGTGGGGGTTTTTTCTTTGTGTCTAGGTTTGGTTTTGGCGGTGATTTTAATACCCAGATGGGGAGTAAGGGGCATCGTTTTGGGGCTTTCTTTTGGTTTTCTTGTAGAGTTTGGTCTTCTGCTGGGGTTGTTTTTGAGAAAAGCTGCCATCTCTTTGGGCGCATTGTTGCCGGCGGTTATAAAAATATTTGTTTCATCTGTGGTTATGGCGGCGGCGGTCTATTTCCCGGTAAAGATTTTAGACCAGATTTTTATTGACACGAGGCTGGTGGTAAACTTGGTAGTTTTGGTTTGGGTAGTCTTGACCTTTGGAGGAAGCGTTTATTTGCTGTTGACTTGGTTCCTGGGCTGTAAGCAGATAGAAATTTTCTTTTTGATTCTTTTGAAGTTAAAGAATTGGCGTGAAGTATTGACTAGTTTTAAGGATCTATCTCCACAGACAATTCAGTCTATTGATGGCGAAGAAAGCGGGGGAATAGATTAAGGGGCAGCTTTATTTTGCCAAACCTTTTGAGCCTCTTTTTACCTTTTTTTTGTTTTTGCAGGAGTTTATCTTTTCTCGTGCGATCACCGCCGTAGAGTTTGGCGGTGACGTCTTTTTTTATAGCCTTGAGGTCGGTGCGGGCGATAATTCTCCCGTTAACGGCGGCTTGAATGGGTACAGCAAATTGCTGATGAGGAAGAAGCTTTTTAAGTTTATGGACTCCTTCCTGTGCTTTTTGGACAGCCTTGGTTCTGGGCAGGAGTAAAGAAAGGGGTTCAATGACTTGTCTGTTTATTAAAAAGTCTAGTTTAACAATGTCTGATCTGCGGTAGTCTAATAGTTCGTAGTCAAATGAGGCAAATCCGGAAGTTGCCGATTTCAACCGTTGAAAGAAGTTCTCAAAAAGTTCGTTTAGGGGAAGAAGACAGGTAAGCTTTAACTGTTGGCTGTTTTCCTGCCCCAGAATATCTGTGGACTGTAGTTTCCCTCGACTGATTTGACAAACCCGCATGACCTTGCCCAGATATTGATGGGGGGAGATGATGACCGCTTTTATCCAGGGCTCGTGGATGGACTCAATTTGGTCTGGCGGGGGAAGATTTGAGACTGAGGTAATGGTGATGACCTCTTTGTCTTTCTTGATTACGCGGTAGGGGACTGTTGGTGCCGTACTGATTACCGAGAGACTAAATTCTCGTTCTAACCTTTCCCGAATTATCTCTAGGTGAAATTGTCCCAGGCATCCGATGCGGAATCCGCTTCCTAGAATAGGGGAAGATTCGGGCGTAAAGGTTAAAGAGGCATCGTTTAATGACAGTTTGGATAGAGCTTCTTTAAGATTGTTGATGTTTTGGGCTTCTGCCGGGTAGAGTCCGGCAAAAACTCTTGGTTTAATCTTTTGATAGCCCGGCAGAGCGGTAATTTTTAATTTTTCTTTTTTGACTTCCGACTTTGTTATCGTGTCCCCCACGGCGCCGAGTTTAATGTTTTTTAACCCGGTGGCCAGGTAGCCGACCTCTCCGGTGGTTAGGCGGGGCTGCGGTTGTAGATTTGCTTTTAGATAGCCGATTTCTAGAGGAACAAAGGAGGTATCATTGGCCATGAGTTTGAGCCGGGGAAAAGATTGTTTTTGGAATCTTATGTCTCCGTCGACAATTTTAACCAGTAGGACAACGCCTTGGTGGTCGTCATAGTACGAGTCAAAAACTAGTCCGCGCAATGGTTTTTGAGGAGATCCGGAGGGTGGAGGGATTTTCTTGACAATAGACTCGAGTAGTTCTTCTATCCCCTGTCCTGTTTTCCCCGAGGTTTTTATAATTTCCTCCTTTTTAAACCCCAAACTGATCAGCTGTTGCTCGGCGGAAGAATTTAGGTTAAGGTCAATTTTATTGATGACTGGAATTAAAGCTAATCCGAGTTTTTTGGCAGTTTGAAAGTGGGAAAGTGTTTGCGCCTGCACCCCCTGAGACAGATCAACGAGAAGAATAGCCCCCTCGCAGGCGGCTAGTGATCGTGAAACTTCGTAGGAAAAGTCCACATGACCGGGGGTATCAATGAGGTTTAGAATGAAATTCTGATTTTGATCTGCAGTTGATCTTTTGTATTCAGTCCTAATTGGCTGCAGTTTGATGGTGATGCCTTTTTCCTGCTCCAGATCCATTTTATCTAAATAACGGTCTCGCATTTCCCGCTGTGGGATAGCCCGGGTAATTTCCAAAATTCGATCGGTTAGTGTGGTTTTGCCGTGGTCAATGTGGGCGATGATAGAAAAATTGCGGATGTGGTCTTGCTTGTTCATGGTGTCTATTCTATCATTCCTCCTTTGTGTATCGGTAATGTCAGATACTTCCAAGAATCATGGGCGGGACATAATTTTAAGATTTAACTGTGAAGCTCTACCGCCTTGGAAGCGGATGTCACACCGTTTATGATTACAACCGGGTTGGACATTTACAATCCATCCTCTGAGGGGGAAAACATGCTGAAACCGAACTCTATTAAAATAATCTCAGTGATGATAAACTAGTTTATCATACTAACCCTGACATTGTTTTTAAGACTTGCTTATATACAAGCCAAAACGCGCATGTATGATAGACTAGTCTATCATACTAAGAGTTTTTTTTGGGGATGTAGCAGTGTAGTGACGTGGTAGTAGTAATGTGGCAGTAGGGTTAGGAGCCGCCTCTCTCCAAGGAGTGAATTCGTAAAATGGCAGATTTCAAATAAGGTCCAAATTACAACTTTCCAAATTTTAAACACTGAAAATTTTTGATTATTTGAATTTTGGATTTGTTTGTAATTTGGCGCTTGGTTATTATCATCATAACTGGAACATGATGCCATACTTTACTTGTAATATCAGATTCTTGCCGTGTACCGAATGGTACTGCGGTTTGTCCGCGTTCGGAGCGCACACTGAAGGCAGCAATAGTTATTTGAATGGGGTGACACCCTCTTTGAGGGTGTCACCCTTCTAAGCGCGTGCTGATTATGGTACCGCCAGAGTACACGGCAAGGGTGCACTATTACGAGCTGGACAGCTAATGGCGGTAGACTTTTGGTTTTATTGAAAAAATGGTATTATCCAAAAAGAGATGATTCTAGAAAAGTTTAAAAAGAAGCAGATAGCCAAAAAAAGTGCTGATTTCTCCCGTTGGTATATTGATACTGTCCTCCAGGCCGGTTTGGCCGATTATACTCCGGTTAAGGGGTGTATTATCTTTAGGCCTTATGGTTACGCGCTATGGGAAAGTATCCAAAAAGAATTAGATGGCAAGATTAAGAAAATGGGTGCCAAAAATGCTTATTTCCCCTCGTTTATTCCCGAGAAATTGCTAAAAAGAGAAAAGGAGCACGTAGAAGGTTTTTCTCCAGAGCTGGCGGTGGTGACTATTGGAGGCGGCAAAAAATTAGAAGAACCTTTGGTGGTGCGCCCAACCTCAGAGACCATAATGTATGAGATGTTTGCTAAATGGATTCAGAGTTGGCGGGACCTGCCCTTAAAAATTAACCAGTGGTGCAATGTGGTGCGGTGGGAAAAGAGAACCCTGCCCTTCATCCGAACAACGGAGTTTTTATGGCAAGAAGGACATACTGCTCATGCTACCCACAAAGAGGCTTTAGACCAGGTCCGCAAGGCCATGGATGCTTATATCGAGCTGTATCGGCAACATCTGGCTTTACATGGGGTTGCGGGTTATAAAAGTGCCAGCGAAAAATTTGCCGGTGCAGAGCGCAGTGTGAGTTATGAGATGCTAATGCCCGACGGTAGGGCTTTGCAGGCTAGCACTTCGCATGATTTGGGGCAAAATTTTGCCAGAGCTTTTGAGGTTAAATTTCAGGACAAAGAAGGAAGAACCCAGTATGTTTGGCAGACATCTTGGGGTCTTTCTACTCGGGCGTTAGGCGGCATGATTATGGTGCATGGTGATGATAATGGCCTTATTTTGCCTCCTCAAGTTGCTCCAATTCAAATTGTGGTGATTCCAATATTCTCAGATAGCAAGGGAGAGTCCCAAGTGAAGGACTTTATTAACCAAATTAAGCTGCAGTTGTCTGGATTTCGAGTGGAGATTGATAACCGTGAGACCTACTCGCCCGGCTGGAAATTTAATGAGTGGGAATTAAAAGGAGTGCCCCTGCGGCGGCTTTATCAACGATCTAGATTATTTGTGCAGCAGAATACTCGTGAGGTAAATGACTATAATGAATTTAAGCGAATTATGGCCGGACCGCGCGGCTTTATTAGAGCTTTCTGGTGTGGAAATCCGGAGTGTGAAAACAAAATTAAAGAGGAGACTAAGGCGACCACACGCTGTCTGCCCCTGAGTGCTAAAGAGGAAAAAGGGAAATGCATCTACTGCGGTGAAGAGGCCCACCACCGCTGGCTCTTTGCCCAGGCATACTAAATTGAGAAGGAAAAAGTTGCCTCAGGCAAACATTAGCCATTCCGGCTTAAATAGAAGCAGAAGGCCGATAATTAGAATTACCGCCCCGCCGATTAGACGTGAATAGCGTGCATATTTAGTTTCAATTCCCATAACATGTAGGGTGATCATGGCCGCAAAAAAGACAAAAAGATCGTCGATCATAAAAAAGAAAATATAGATAATCAGGTAGAGGTAGTATTCCCAGGCGGGAAGATGGTTTAGGCTTAATACTTGGGTATACACGGCTGGCAGTCCAACAGAGCAAATTAATTCCACTAAGTTAACCACAAAAGCCAGGAAACTAATCCCGATTAAGGAAAGAACAATAGACTGTTCTTTAACGATTTTTTTAAGCCTTTCCAGTGTTTGTTTCTTTTTCTCGGGGTTTCCCACTTTACAGACAGCCTTTTTATTCTTCCAGTAGTCAAAAAAGTTATATCCGGAAATGCCAAGAGCGGCAATTCCGATGGCTATCCTAATTAGTTTGATAAAGCCTACAAACAGAAAAAAGTTTAGCCAGGCGGTCATAAATAGGAAGTAAACCAATCCGGAGATGAAGATAAAAACGGAACCCAGTAGCCAGCGGCGGGAACGGCTGGGGATGTCCAAAAGGAGAATAATTAGAAAGACCAATGCCCACATGGCGCAGGGATTAAAACCGTCAAGTAGGCCTAGGGTAATAGTGAGGGCCGGTAGAGAAAGGTCTTTAATTTTTATTTCACCAACAAGAGGCAGATTAATTTTATCTAGTCCGCTTGCCAGCGAGTGATTTTGCTCTTGGCAAGAGCCGTCGGGGTGAGCGGGGGTAATCTGAGGAGAGATGATTGACCCGACAAGATCGTGGCATCCTTTTGTTAAAGCGATTTGGATTAATTGATCAATGCGGGCGCCGGTGGTTTGATCATCATAATATCCCAAAGTATATTGGTCGCCGATGACGGTAAAAGGAACCGCTCCCTGTTTGTTGACTCCCATTTTTTGACTAACTTTAAAAAGAAGCTGTGCATTTTGGGGGTTGGAACCTACCTCAAATTTCCTTAAGTTTACTGTGGGATATTTTTGTAGTACAGAGCTTAGAAATGTTTCCTCTTTGGCGCAATGAGGACAGGTTTTGGAATAAAAGAAGTAGATTGTTATCTTATTAGAAGATGCAGGCTGTTCGGCCCGAACGGTAAGTGCGGCCTGTTTGTGGGTGGCCGCTAAAAGGTAAGATAGAGTGCCCAGTAGAGTAATTATTTTTTTGAATTGGGACATTTTCAACTAAAGAATGCTGTCTTGAGACAAAAATGCGGGTATTTTCCGGCTCTTTGTGATGTTGTCTTGGTCTTGACCATGTCGGCTAGATATGTTTTTAGTATATTTGACCACTCTGGTGGAAGAAAGGTTTTGTCTTTTGAAAATTAAACTTGGCGCCCCTGGAGGGACTCGAACCCCCAATCTTTGGTTCCGGAAACCAATGTTCTCTCCATTGAACTACAGGGGCTTACCTTTCCGGGGTCTTTTGTAATTTTACCATAAGTTGCCGGGTGTTTTGGGGCAAGGCCTTGGATGTTGTTGTAGGCTTCATGAAGGGCTCGTGAAGAGCCGGGTATTGTTTTGCCTTACTCCCATCTAAAGACAAGGGCTGCGAGAATGAAGCCGCCTATGGCCCACAGTGTTAGGGGAATAAGGTCGGATTTAATATCCACTAGACTGGCGTTCTCTATCATTATCTGCCGAAGGGCGTGAGCCAGGTAGGTTAATGGCAGGTAGTCGGTTAGTCTCTGCAGCCAAGACGGGAACATATCTCTGGGAAAGAAAGTGCCGGATAGGAACATCATGGGCATTTGAATGAGCTGGGCCATAGACATGGCTGTGTTGATGGTGGAAGCAATTCCGGAAACAGCAAATCCCAAGCTCAAGAAGACAAGACTTCCCAGCAGGGCAACGATAAAGGTGTAAAAAAGATTTCCGTAGATGTGGAGGTCAAATAAAAGGACCCCCATCAAGATGATAAGTCCTGCCTGGGCTAAAAGAAGAAGCAGACGAGTCGCCACCATGCTAAACAGAAAGACTGCTGGATTTAGGGGGGTAACGCGTAGTCTTCTCAGGATTCCTTTGTCTCTAAATCTGACAATAATCACCGCCACGCCAATAATACCCAGTTGCATAATCATCATCCCTACAATTCCGGGAACTATAAAGTCCATGTAACTTAAATTTCGACTGTCAACGGATTTTTGATTAAGGGCAAAAACGGGGGGCACTTGCTTAATTTGCATGCCGAATTGAGTAAGTACTTGGTTAATTAAAAGAACGCCAGTGCCAACCTGTTGGGAGTGTCCTTGATTATATAGAAGGTCTATGGGAATGGGATGGATGTTCTGCGTGATGGCGGCAAGGTTAATCTCAGGAGGAATGACCAAAAGCAAGTCTAGATCTCCTTTTTGAATTTTGGCGTTAAGGGTTTCGAAATCACTTTCTTCTATTTCCAGAGCTTCTACTTTTTTTAGACTTTCAACTAATTGAATGCTGATTTCGTTGTTGGCGCGGTCGGCGATACCGAGCTTAACTGTTTCCATGCGGTCAAAATTCATGAGGCCGAAAATCCCCATGATGAATGTGGGAATGAACAGTCCCCACATCCAGGCGTGACGGTCCCGCAGAAACATCTTAAATGAGCCGGCAAATATTGGTCTTAAAAACATGATTAAGCGCAAAATTCAAAGTTCAAATCTCAAGACTACAAGTTAAAGCGAAAAGCTTTTTGGCTTTGCACCGTGGTTTTGAGTTTTTATTACTCTCTCAGTTGGCGTCCTGTTAAGTGAAGAAATACATCTTCTAAATTTGCCTGTTGGACAATCTTTTCTTTTTTAAAGCCGTTCTGTAGCAAGTTTTTGATTAGGTTGTTCGGAGTATCAATGGCGATAATTTTCCCTTGATCCATGATGGCTACCCGGTGGCAGAGTTCTTCGGCTTCCTCCATGTAGTGAGTGGTGAGGACAATGGTGATGCCTTCCTGATTCTGGCGGCGGATTACTTCCCATAAATGATGCCGCGCCTGGGGGTCTAATCCGGTGGTGGGCTCGTCCAGAAATAAAATTTTTGGTTTATTAACCAGGGCTGCAGCAATGGAAAAGCGTTGTTTTTGCCCGCCGGAGAGATGTTTTGCCCAGGAATCAGCCTTGTCGGTAAGTTCTACTTTGGCCAGAATTTCCAGCGGGTCAATCTTTTTTTTGTAAAAACTGGCGAACAGATTTAGCAGTTCGCGCAGACTTAGAAAATCAAAAAAATAGCTTGATTGCAGCTGAACACCGATTTTTTCTTTAATTTCGTGGCTGTGATTTTGAACGTTTAGTCCGGCCACCATAATTTCTCCTTTATCCGGCCGGCGCAGGGTTTCGATTATTTCCAGCGTGGTTGTTTTCCCCGCACCGTTGGGCCCCAAGATGCCAAAAACTTCTCCTTGAAAAACTTTAAACGAGATCCCGTTAACGGCTTTGATATGATTATAAGATTTGTGTAAATTTTTGACTTCAATAACTGAGAGATGTTTATTCATGGAAGTTGCACTTTTTTAGTGTACACCATACGTCAACTGAAAAAATTAGTTTCTGCTTGGTATTTTCTTGTTTTTTTGCCTCTGTCCTCGCATTTGCTGGACTGGCTTTGGAGTTTTATTTTTGTCTAGCTTGCTTCCTTCGTGGTATTATTCATGTATGGCTGATCAATCACCTAAGCCTCTACCGATTCAGTTTATTGCCCAGAATCCCAATGAGCAGGTTTACTATCTGTTTCGCAGGAACTTTGTGACCAATTTGCCGTGGATGGTGTTAATGTTTATGCTCTTAATTATCCCTTTTGTCTTTTTGCCATATAGTGAACAGTTTTCCTTTTGGACTTCTTTGTCGGAAGAGATGCAATTTATTCTCCTTCTTCTTTGGATTCTAGCTGTTTGCGGTTATGGACTAATGAATCTGGTCAGGTGGTATTTTGAGGTTTTTTTGGTTACTGATAAAAGAGTTTTGGATATTGACATGGTGGGATTTTTGTACCGCAATGTGGCGGAGGCGCAGTTAAAGAGTATTCAGGATGTTTCCCACACTCAGGGGGGTGTTTTTCAGCTGCTGTTTAATTTTGGAAATGTGTATATTCAGACTGCCGGCACGGTGCAAAATATTGAAGTGAAGGAAGTTAGTAACCCCGGGTTGGTTCATGATATCGTAACCGACCTGGCGAGTCAGATTGATGGATAATTTTCATATTCTCAATTTGTCTTGGGAAAACTTTTCTTTGGCAGGGCTTTTACCGAATGCCGAGAAAATGGTGGTGATACTGGTTATCCTCCTTTTGGCAGTATTCTCTCTTTTGGTTGCAAAACAAATTATCTTGCTGGATCAGTTCTTAAAAACTAAAATGGGTAGCTATCTTAAAGCGGCGGGTGTGTTTTACGTTTTTGCGGTTACTTCTTTGTTAATTCTGAGTATAATATTGCTCTAGTGTGTAGAAAACTTGGATAGTAGGACCTATGGCTCCGGCGTAATGGGCAAGTTCAGTCCAGCTCCGCCGTGGGACTTGGGTGTTAATCTTTAAGCTAATGGATTTTACTGTTTCTGTTACCCCAGTTTCCGTTATTAATCTTGAGAAGCCTTCGGAAGAAGGAGTTTGCCGCACTTTCAGCTATCGGCCGAGAGAGCAGGAGATGCATCAATCCAGAGGTCAGTTGCATGCGCTCATTACTCTTAATTCACCCGATAAGTCTGTGGATCTAAACCTTTTGGCCGACCAGGTTTTTACCGCTCTTAGAGAGGAATATTATCAGCAAATTGAAGGGGGAATCATCGGGGCTTTAGATAGGGCTCTGTCACAGGCAAAAGAAAAAGTTTTTTTGCTCACGAGAAAACCGGGAAAGAAAGCCTCTTTGGTGGAGTTAAGCTTGTGTTTTGTGGTTGTTTGGGGGGATATTTTTTATTTTGGGCGCAGCGGAAGTGTAGAGGTGGGGCTTCTTCGGGGCGGCGAGCTGGTTTCGTTTCCTTTTACTACCATCGCCTCGGAAAAACTTAAGGATGGCGATCTTTTTATTTTAGCCAGCACTTCTTTTTGGGAAAAGCTTACTCCAAAGGGGTTGTCTGAGATTTTGCTGAATACCCCTCAAGAGGAATGGAGAGGGCAGCTTCTAAAAAGGGTTAGAGAGCTGAATGGGCGGCAATTGATGGGGGCGTTGTTGCTGAGCTCTCATGTTGAGGAAATTCCTGATGAGGAAGATCTTATTGATATTGGTATGCTAAAGGATGCAGAGCCCAGATTCCCCTGGTTAAGCTGTTACGCAAAACTGGGTCAGCTAAGGGAGGTTTTGCGTCAAAGGCTGCCCGCGACTCCCAGGATTTTTGTAAAGAAGCCAAATTTAACTGCCCGCAACCGCCGGGTTTTGCAGACTGTCGGACTGAGTGTTCTCCTAATGGTAACTGCCCTGGGGACCTATGTTTATAAGAATTACCAAAGGCAGAGGCAGGAGCAGAGTAATCTGGTAAATCAGGTAGAAAATTATTTGCAGAAAGGGCAGAAGATAAGTGATACCGATCCCCGTCAGGCGGGGGAGTATTTTCAAGAAGCGGCCGACCTTCTTTTGGAATATCAGGAGGTGAAGGGCGTTTCTATCTCTAAGATTCCTAATGGGCAGGTTCTTTCTGCGAAAATTGACGCGGCACTGAATGAGGCGTATCAAGTTTCTGAACTTGGCGTTAATAAGGCGGAGTCTTGGCCAAAGCAGGCACTGGATCGCAACTTTGTTTTTGACAAATCTCAGGGAGTTTTGTCATTTGATGGCCTAGAAGTAGTTTTGCCGACGGAAGAACCTTGGCAAAATGTTGTTGGTATGGACAGCTTTCAAACGGGATATGGGTGGAATTTATACCTTTTAGATGTCCAGGCCAATCAGATTTATAAGTATGTAGCCTTGCCTGCGGGGTATTCTAAAAAATTTGACTATTTTGGTTCCCGGGTGGAATTGTCGGAAGCTGTAGATTTGGGTATTGACGGATCGATTTATGTTTTATACCGCAATGGCCAGGTTAAAAAATTCCTGGGCGGAGTGCCGCAGGATTTCCAGTTGAGTGGATTCCATCCTTCTTTGGAGGGGGCCAGCGAGATTTTTACAGCGCCTGATATCGAGCATTTGTATATAACCAAGAGGAACTACATTTACCGTTTTGATAAAAGCGGCGCTTACCAGAAAGGGTGGGTCCTGGAGACTGAGGATAAGGTGTGGAATGTGTTCGTGGATGATGACGAGAAGGAGGTTTGGTTTGGTTCTTACGAAAGTCCATGTGTCGCCGTATTTCCGAGATAAAACTTTGGTCATTAATCGTTTGAATATATGGGGTATTTGTTCCCCTTTACTTGTGAACTAGAAAGCCATGTTTGTAAAGGTGTGGGTGAATGGCTTTTGGTTCGGGGTTCCGTTTCACGGGGGTGAAATTCTGTAAGAAGAACATATCCGCTGTGGGGCAGGGGAGCTTCACTTTTATCGTGTCTATTCTTGCTACAAACCGTAAGGCATATTATCTCTTTAAGATTCTTAAGGTTTATGAAGCAGGCATCCAGCTTGAGGGGTGGGAGGTGAAATCTATACGGCAGGGCAGGATAAGTTTGCGGGACAGCTTTGTAAAAATTATCAATTTTGAGCCTTTTTTGATTAATGCCTACATTCCTCCCTATCAAAGGGCCCAAGGTAGCGGTGTAGATACCCGTCGACCCCGTAAGTTGCTCTTGAAGAAAAAAACTATTCTTTTTCTCAAAAATGAGCTCAGCAAAAGGCACTTGACAATGGTGCCCCTGAAAGTGTATACTAAGCGGCGGTTGTTGAAGGTGGAAATAGCTTTGGTAAAGGGAAAGAGGGGTTTTGAGAAGAGAAGGGAGGAGAAGGAGAGGAGTGTGCGCCTGCGGTTGGAGAATGATGTTGAAGAAGCGTTGGGGATGGCGTTGGGGAAAGAGTAGGCTTGTTTGCCCTGGCGTCGGTTGTGTTGTGGGGTGTGATTTCGCCAATGGCGGGTAGGTCTTGCCGGGTCTCTTTGTGGGGATGACAAGGATCGACGGAAAGGCAGCTTAAAAATTGCAAACCGAGAATGGTCTTACCTCGTAAAAATAGACCGTAAAATACACGGCAACGATTATCAGTTTGCCCCCGCTGTCGCTTTTGCGGCTTAAGCGGGCGCCGCTGTTTCTTTTTCTTAGCAAGGAAACAGGGGTGTTATATACGCTAAGAAGAGGGTAGATTGTTCAGTTATCATCTATTCCTTATCTAGTTTATAGCTGAAATTTTGGGAGAATAAGGAGTTGGCCGCTTACCCAAAATTATTTTTGGCCAACTAAGTTTGTAGAGAATTTTTAAGTTTCGTTTCCGGACGGGGGTGCAATTCCCCCCATCTCCACCACGTAATGACACTTGACTCCATTAGGCTTTAAAATGTAATGCGGAGGGAATTCTAGTTTATTTATGCTGCGCTTATCCAAGCGGAATTCTGTGAGAGGGAATGCCCCTGCTTTCAAGGCGATGGGACCTTGTGTTCTCCATGACCTCAAAGATAATACCGAATTGCCTGAGCACCGGTCTTTGGCGGCTCAATACCAAGTTCAAAGCATCCCCAATATGAAGCTTTTTAAACAGGGCCAGTTAATAAAAGAGTTCATTGGTCTGCGGCCGAAAGATGTTCTTAAGGCTGATTTGGAAGCGGCACTATCCAATTAATGGAAATTTATGAAAAGTAAAATTTTCTCGAACATAATTAGAAGATTAACCGAAATTCAGAAAATAGCGGATTTAAGCGATAAAGAAGTTCATTTGCTTTTAACCCCTAAGAGGATTCTTAAAACTCAGCTTAAAGTCGGTAATGAAAAACTACCGGCCTGGCGGATTCTTTTTAATGATGCCCTGGGTCCCGGTAAGGGCGGTGTTAGATTTCACCCCGAGGTGTGTCAAGATGAGGTGATGTCTTTAGCTTTTTGGATGATGATTAAAGATTCTCTGGCCGGATTGCCTTATGGCGGCGCTAAAGGCGGGGTAAGGTTTGATCCCAAGAAGGCTTCCTCACAAACTCTGGAGATGGTGAGCAGGAAATTTGTGGATGCCTTTTATAAATTCCTGGGTCAGGATAAGGATATTCCAGCACCTGATGTTTACACAAATTCCCAGATTATGGCCTGGATGCTTGATGAGTACGAGAAGAAAATCGGCCGTCACCAACCGGCGATGATCACCGGCAAGCCGCTTGAGCTTCAGGGTTGCCTTTTAAGAGCTGATGCCACAGCCCGGGGCGGGTATGTTATCATCGGCGAAATGATAAAGGAATTTGGTTTAAAGAAAAAGGGTCTAAAGGTGGCGGTTCAGGGTTTTGGTAATGCGGGATCTAATCTGGCCCGAATGCTTGGCAAGAGCGGCGTTAGTCTGGTAGCGGTCAGCGACAGCCGCGGGGGTATTTTTAACAAGAATGGTTTGGATATTGATCAGGTTATACAAACCAAGACCGAGGCCGGTTCGGTTAGCGCCTATGCGGACGGAGAGAAAATTGATAATGCCTCATTGCTTAAGCTTTCTGTGGATGTGTTAGTTTTGGCGGCTTTGGAAAATCAAATTACCCGGGAAAATGCCGATGAGGTTAAAGCTAAGTATGTGGTGGAAATTGCCAACGGACCAGTTACCTACGAGGCCGACAAAATTTTGTTTTCCAAAGGGGTCACGGTGGTTCCTGATGTTTTGGCAAACTCGGGCGGCGTTACCGTGAGTTATTTTGAATGGGCTCAAAATAGAACCGGCAATATTTTGGATAGAGAATACTTGGAGAAGTTACTGGATAAAAAAATGTCTGCCTCTTGGGCTAAAACTCTGAGTGTTTATAAAGAGCATGGCCGGAAAATTGATCTGAGGACGGCGGCCTACCTTATCGCCATAAAAAGGATTCTTGCGGCAGAGAAATTGCGGGGAACCCTTAGGTAGTAAAATTTTCAACCAACCTTACTTGAATCCCCGACCGTAAGGTCGAGGGAGGGGGTCATCCCTGAATTTTTTTGAATAAACGGTCAGTTTTTTGCCTAACGCTTAGTAGCCCATAGCTATACCTCCAGATATATTCACCCAGGAACAAATAATAGAATGTTTTTAGATTATTTTTGAGGGGCATGATGCTTGGTTTAATTCAGGTCTGGAGAATTATATTCAGTCTATGATAGACTAGTTTATCATACCAGGCTTGATGAGTGAATCATTAAGGGAAAATGCCCGAGATAATTTTGGAAGTTAAAGATTTAAATGTTGTACTGGATGGGGAAAAGATTATTGAAGATTTGTCTTTTAGTGTGCGGCGGGGTGATGTTTTAACTGTTTTGGGACCCAATGGGGCCGGAAAAACGGTTTTGTTAAAGACTCTCTTGGGGCTTTTGCCGTACCAGGGCCGAATTTGGTGGAAAGCGGGGGTTAAGGCGGGCTATGTGCCGCAAAGATTACCTTTTATCAAAGATTTTCCCATGAGTGTGGCGGAATTTTTTGAGCTGAAAGGTGTCTCTTTACAGGAGACAAGAGACATTTTAAGTTCGGTGGGATTTGGGGGAGAAGTTTTGAACAGAAAAATAGGGCAGGTATCTTCGGGACAGTTTCAGCGGATACTCATCGCCTGGGCTCTGGCAAAAAAATCGGAAGTTTTGCTTTTTGATGAACCAACTGCTGGGGTGGACATTGGTGGTGAAGAGACTATTTATAGTTTACTAAACAAGCTGAAAATAGAGAATAAATTAACCATTCTCTTGGTAACCCACGATCTTAGTGTAGTCTCCAAGTTCTCTAATTTTGTCATCTGTTTAAATAGGAGTTCGGTTTGCCAGGGGGCTCCCAAACAGGTCTTGTCAACAGGCGCTTTGCAGAAGCTTTATGGCGACGAGGTGAAATTTTACGGACACCAGAAAGTTTAGAATTATGAATCAGTTTCTTTTAAGTTTAATTTCGGGAATTTTTATTGGCGGCGCGGCAGGTTATTTGGGTTCCTTGATGCTTTCAAAAAGAATGGCCTTGGCGGCTGGGCCTCTTGGTCATTTAACACTGCCGGGTATTGCTCTGGCTTTAATCTATGGTTTTGATGTTTCTTTGGGAGCTTTCCCCTGTGTTATTTTGGGGATTGTTCTAATTTGGTTTCTGCAGATTAAAACTCCGCTGCCGATGGAGGCGTTGACGGCGATTGTTTTTTCTGCGGGCGTTGCCGCGGCCTTTTTGTTTTTACCTATTGCCGAAGCTGAAGAGGCTTTGGTTGGTGATATCTCTAAGGTGAGCCTAGGGGATGCGTTTTTGGCAGTTTTTTTATGTTTGACAGTTTTTTTCCTGGTTAAGAGGATTTATCCCCAGTTGATTTTGGTTAATATTTCTGAGGATCTGGCAAGGTCTGAGGGTGTTGATGTTAAGAAATACAATTTGCTTTTTTTGTTTTGCGTGGCGGTTATTGTGGCTTTGGGAGTCAAAATTGTTGGGGGATTGTTGACGGCCGCTTTGGTGGCTATTCCCGCGGCCACCAGTAGGAACTTGAGTAGGAATCTTTTCCGATACAAGTATGGATCGGTTTTTTTTGGGGGGGTTGGCTGTAGTACTGGCATTTTTCTTTCCCGCTTTCTGCATCTTCCTGCCGGGCCGTTGATAATTCTTAGCTTGACCCTGTTTTTTCTCCTTTCTTTGAAATTCGCAAAACCTTGAGAGCGAAAATGCGGCATCTTGCGGGGAGGGAAGCTCTTCTTGTTGCTTTGATGTTGGGATTAGAACGAGGGAAGTGGATAATTTTGTCCTGCCTGTTGTAAAATTACCTTGATGGATCTTACTAAGGTCTGGGTGGTAATTCCGGCGTATAACGAAGAATCAACTATCGGAGGGGTAATAGATAGTTTGCGGAGAGGTGGATTTTCAAACCTGGTGGTTGTTGATGACGGAAGCACCGATCAAACTTTTAAAACGGCTCAGGGGAAAAATGTTATTGTTGTTTCTCATCCTCTTAACTGCGGTTTAGGGGCGGCGCTTTCTACCGGATTTGAATTTCTAAGAAGAAATAAGGTTGATCAGTTAGAGGCTGTGATTACCTTTGATGCTGATGGCCAGCATCAAGTGGCTGACGCTCTCAAAGTGGTAAAACCGATTCTAACGGGGAGGGCGGATTTTGTGGTGGGCAGCCGGCTGGTAAAACCCGCATCAGGAATGCCTGTTTTAAGACAACTGGGCAACTATTTGCTGAATTTTTTAATTTTGCTCTTTTTTGGGGTTAAAACCACCGATTCCCAGTCTGGTCTGCGGGCTTTATCTAAAAAAGCGCTTAAACTAATTCGGCTTAACTCTTTTGGCTATGAGGTCTCCAGTGAGTTTTTTAAAGAAGTGTCTCGGCACAAACTAGGGTATACTGAAGTGGATATTGCATCTATATACACTAGTTATTCGCTAGGTAAAATTAAGAAACAGAGTTTTAGTGAAGCATTGTATACAATAAGAGCCTTTCTGCTTGGAAATTTGGATTAAAAGATGATTATCTTAAAGCTTTTAATTACTCCCCTGGTTGTTTTGCTTCTGGCCCAGGTCTGGTCCGAGTTTAAGAGTTCCCGTCTGGGTCTGTTTTGGTTTTTCTTTTGGTTTATTGCCTGGCTGACGGTGGAGGTCATTTTATTTTTCCCGCAGGTTACTACTTTTTTGGCCAAGATTCTAGGCGTGGAGAGAGGTATTGACTCAATTATCTATCTTAGCATTGTGGCTCTTTTTTATCTCACCTTTCGGATTTACCTTAAAATTGAAAATCTTAATAGAAAGATTTCCAAGCTGGCGCAAAAAGATGCCCTTAAAAAAGCCGACAGATAAAACTAATCCTCTCATTTCTCTAATTACTCCTGCTTACAATGAGGAAAGCTATATCGCGGAGTGTTTAACAAGCATTTTTAATCAAAGCGTAGAATTTCCTTATGAAGTGATTGTGGTGGATGGAAAGTCCACGGACGGTACAATAAAAATTGTTAAAAGTTTTCAAAAAGTTCATTCCAACTTAGTTTTGCTGGAAAATCCTCGCCGCTTTACCCCATTCGCTTTAAATCTTGCCTTAAAATACGCTCGAGGTGAGTTTATTGCCCGTGTTGATGCCCATAGCTATATTCCCAGACACTATCTGGAAACCTGTCTTAAGACTTTCCGGCAGGCCCAAAAAGAATACCCTCGACTTGCCGGTGTTGGAGGAAGGTGGAAGTGCGGCAATAAAAGCAGTCTGGGCCGGGCAATTTTTTATGCCACCAATTCTTGGTTTGGCGGGGGCATATCCAAGTATCGCTATTCCAGCAAGCCGCAACTTGTAAAAACAGTTCTTTACGGTTTTTACAAAAGGGAGGTTTTGGAAAAAGAAGGCTTTGCGGATGAAAAGTTTATCAAAGCACAAGATGCGGAATTAAACTGGCGCTTAGTTAGAGCGGGCTACAAGCTCTTTTACAATCCGGCCATTTACTCTTATTACCACGCTCCAAATTCTTTGAGAAAACTGGCCCGACAAATGTTTACCTACGGAAGGGCCCGTGGCCAGGTTTTACAGAAACATCCTTCATCCTTAAATCCGCTGTCTCTGCTGGCCCCGTTATTGGTGGTTTATATCTTTTTTTTACCCGCTTTCTTGCGGCTGCAATTTCTAATTACCCCGCTGTTTTTCTATCTGTGCCTTGGCATATTGTTCTCTCTTAAGATATGTTTAAAAAAAAAGGCGCTTCCGCAGCTATTTCCTACATTAGCCGCTTTTTGGGTTACTCACTTTTTTTTTGGTTTGGGGATGATTGTTCAGTTTCTGTATCACCAGCCCTGAATAATTTTAAAAGGATATAATTTTTTGTATAACTGTAAGAATAGATTGTTCCTATGATTGCGGCAACAATTAATACTGGGATTATGTCTGTCGGATTATTCTCTTTCTCCAGCAAGAGACGCGTAAATGTGTAAGCGGGCAAGAGCAGAAAGTGGAAAAACCAACGCAGGCTAAACCCTTTTCGTTGAAGGTAGTGTTGTTGCGCTTTTCCTTTGCCCAGGCGCAGTGCTTTGTTCTTATGTTGTTGAAATGTTTTTCTAGGAGGGTGATATGTGATGGCGTCTTTACAGTAAACAAGTTTGTATCCTGCGGAAACAGCCCTTTTGCTGAATTCATAATCACCGCCCGATATTAATCTTGAGTTAAACAAGCCAATGTCAGCAAATACCTTTTTATGTACAAATAAGTTGCCCGCTCCAGACCAGCCGTCGCGGACATATTTTTTTTGGTTAAATGAAACTAATCTATCGTATTTTGCATAAATTGCTTCGTTTTCCTCTTTGGGGATAACAACCCTGCCTCCTATAAGATCGGCGTTGCTTTGCGTCATGCACGCCATGCCTTTGCGCAGCCATTCTGCACAGGCCTGCTCATCAGAGTCTATAAATGCCAGAACCTTGCCCCTTGCCGCTTTTATGCCCTTATTTCTTGCCGCATAAGAACTTTGGATTTTGTCCTCAACTAATAGTTTTATCCGCTTGTGGTTTTTGGCGAACTCTTGGATAACGTTGTATGAGTTGTCTGTAGAATTATTGTCCACTATAACTATTTCGTACTTTTCCTTAGGATAGTCGAGTGCCAAAAGGGAGTCTAGGGCGCCTTGCACTTTTTCCTGGTCGTTATAAACAGGCATGATAACAGAAATAAATGGCAGTTTCATTGTGTTATAGCGAGTAATCCCGTGGTGGAATTATTCATATTCTTTAAAAATTTGTACGAGAGTTGTCTCAACGGCATGCCAGCTGTACTTTTCCACGCAAACCTGTCGAGCCTTTTGGGCTCTCTTTTTAGCCTCCGCCGGGTGTCCTAAGACGTATTGAATTGTATCAGCCAGTTGTCGTGGATTCTCTGGCGGAATAAGCCACCCTGCATCTTTTATGATCTTAGGTATATTAGAGACTTTAGTAGAGACTATTGGTTTCTCCATTGCCATGGCGTCAAATAACTTTGCCGGTGTTTGGCCAGTGGTTGCTGTATTCTTTCGCTGAGGTACAACTACTATGTCAGCCATGGCTAAAATTTGGGGAAGTTTACAAAATTTTTGTATCCCTAATGCTATAAATCTATTTCTCAATCTTTGTTTGGCTAATTTGAGAATTTTCTGTCCATAGCTGTTCTCGGAGCTTATACCTGCGATTACCAGGATCGTGTTTTTATTATCTATAAGGCTCATTGCTTCTATTAAGTCTTCAATCCCTTTGTACGGTCTTGGATGCCCGCAGAACATAATGACTTGTTTTGTTTTGTCTATACCGTAGTGTCTTCTCGCCAGTACAGTGTCGATTTTTTGGGGAGAGAAGTAGTTGGTATCTCTGGCGTGCGGGATGATGATCCCCTTAAATTTGCGTTGCAGAAACGTATTAGATACCGTGATTTTGTCGGCAAGCTGTGTTAGTTGTTCAAAAAATAAAATGTTCCAGTAGGAAGTTGGTTTGTCAAATCTTAAAAGGGAGTATGCTAGAAAGGCAAGGCGTGTAGAGAGTGAAAAGCTTCTTGAATTTTCCTTGGCTAGGCCTAATTGCCAGTCATCAATATCAAGTATTAAGGGTTTTTTCTCTGTTATCTTTTTAAGTAGGGCCAAACCGAAGCTTGTTAAAAGTGGCTTTGATGCATAAATAACTTTTCCGTCTATAGCCTTGAGAACTTTCCTAATTTTAAAGGTCTTGCCAAGAAACAAAGGTTTGTAATTGATACTGGTATCATTAGCAACGGGTTGCCAAATTCCCTTGCCAAACATTGGCCCCGCTACTTCCACTTCGTACCGGCGCTTGAGTATTTTAGCAAGTAGATAGGCTCTGCCTAAACAGTTATGCGAAAGGTCGGGTGTGAGAATTGATATTTTCATGAGTGAAAGGGGTGACACCCTCTTTGAGGGTGTCACCCCATCTAAGCGTGCATCAACCGCGGTACCACAGGGGTACACGGCAAGAGTGCGCTATTACAATTAATTTGGACATTTATAACCCGCCTATAATTTTACTGTACTTTGCTACAATATGTCCATGCGTGCTACTTCCAAGAAGGTGTTTTTTATTTTAGCCCTTGCGTGGCTGCTGTTTTGTTGCTCTATCTATTTCATTGCCCGCCCTTTTTTTCTTGAGATAGTTCCTCTTTTGGTTCTCGTTTTAATTGTCTCTAGAGGAATTAAGCCAAAGTTTATCATCAGTGTTCTACATTTAACTTTGGTTGGCTTATTTGGGGCGGTGTTTCTGTCTTTAATGTATGGAGTAATGGACAAGCAGTTGATGCACTTTGGTTTTATCGCTTTTATTTCTGCAATATGTAAATCTTTGTCTGTTACGATTCTGGGAATAACTGTTATCACGGGCTTGGTTGCGGGACTTGGCAGTAAAGTCCTTTCTAAATTTTGTTTTAAATGCGAGTCTGGTTTAGGGCAGTTTTTGATCTCTATTGGGTTGGGGATCGGTATTGTGATTAATTTTGGCTTTTTTTTGGCTTACTTTAAAATTCTTAAACTTCCCGTGGTGATATTTCTTGTCGTTGGCCTATTTTACCTGTCTAGAAAAGAAATAGGGTCGTTTTTTAATAAAATAGCTAGGGCAAAAATTAGGGTAAAGGGAGATCTTCAGGTTGTTCTATTCTTCTCCGTTTTTATTCTCGTAATTTCACACCTTGTTACCAAGTTGAGAGGTTTCCCGTTGGAGTTTGATAGTCTGTCGCTGTATGCCAATACCGCCAAGAACCTGGCTTTAACCGGCAGGCTGCCCCAAGCCTGGTCTTTTCCTTTTGGGATTGAACTATTTATGGGGTTTAATTGGCTTTTGTTTGGGGCGGGGACTGCCTTGACGATAAACAGTTTGCTTGGCTTGTTAAGTGTTTTGGCCATTTATCTAATTGCCAGGAAATTCGTTGGTTATAATTTTGCCTTGTTCCCGTCAATCTTTTTTTATACTACCTTTGCCGTGGCTCAGCTGACCTATTTTGACGACAAAGTTGACCTGGGAATTCTGTTCTTTGGGGTTCTGTCGGTTTATGCATTTCTGCAGTGGCATACTCTTCACCGCCGCAGGATATCCATCAAATTAGAACCGCGGTACTGTCTAACCGCGGGGAAAGGACGGATTTATGTGAAATAACTGAAGCGATGGCCCAATGTAAGAGAGAAATTAAATTGGGAGATTATGGGTATTACTTTTACCCCCAATCTTGGGCAGACCATTTTAAAAGGCCGCTGAGACTGCTCGCTTTAACTAACAAGTCAGCTTGCACGGGACGAGCGTCAATTGATCCCCTTTATGTTGGACTTTTCCCTCTGGTGATTGTCTTGGCGCTGGAAGAAAAGAGTAAAAGATTAAGACTTCTTTTGGTAATTATTGCAGGCTATTTTATTTTCTGGTATCTGGTCCGCTCACAGATTCTGTGGTACGCTCTTCCGGGATTTGCCTTATTATCGGTAGTTTTTTTTACGGCAATACGTAAAGTTGTTCCGGCCAAAATTAAACGGGTGTTTCTAATAATTGCCAGCGTTAGTATTTTAATTCATAGTGCTTTCTATGTGGTTAATAATGGTACATACTTTTTTTTACCCGGCAATGCAGATTGGAAGCTCCAGGAAAAAAGATTTCTTCTTGGGGACTTAAAAAAGGCTTCAGCTTTTGTGAATAAAGTGCTGCAGGTTAATGAGGATAAAAAGGTTTTTTTGCTCGGGAATAAACCTGGTGCCCACTTTTTGCCTCCTTATTTTATAAACAATAGTCAGGAAGTGGCAATTTACTCTAATACCTGTCAGTTAATTTTCCTGCCGGAACAGCGGTCAGATATAGCCGGTTTAAGAGACAAGTTAAAAGCGCGGAATGTGGAATATGTTTTGGCCAGAATTTCTCCTGAGATAAAACTTGACCTGTTTAACATTCCACAGGAGGTCGGGGGGGTGACTCCCTGTATCTTAGAGACTAAAAAAAATATTGATTTTTTTCTGCGGAGTTACGGGCAGATAGTTTACCAAAATTCTAATTATGCAGTGTATAGGATAAGGTGAAGCCCCGCCGCCTTGAGAGGAAATTGCGGATCCTGCCTTGGCAACGGTGGGCCTTGTCCAGTTCTGAGAAAGGCTGCAAAATTTGGCGCTAAAGTAATTCTCGGTTTTTTTGTTTTGGAGAATTCTAGTTCCTGAGGGTGTATTCTAAGGAGATAGTCACGGCCAGTGTTAGAAGAAGAGTGAAAAAGTTGGCTGTTCTGGTCAGGAGCAGTAAGCAGGCAATGATAATACCCAAGCCAACTAGGGCGCCCTGACGAAGGCTTTTTCTATAGGTAAATCGTGGGTCGGTGTAGTCCCCCAAAAGCCGGTAGAGATAAAAAAGAATAATAGAAGTTGCGCTGGTTGCAAATAAAAAGAGCGTTGTTAAGAAAATTATGACGCGAGAGTGGTTAAGGGTAATTGCCGGCGGAGTGCCGGTAAATGGTGCGCTGTAAAAAAGGAGGCGGCTTAGATAAAGACCACTAAACAGGCCGATGCCGACGGCGGGAATTAAGTATTTTTGCATAAAAAAAGTATAGCATAGGTGAAACTTTGCAGATTACCGCAATGGGGAGTGGTTGATGAAATGAATAGCGACATAATGGCCAATAGATCAGTTATTAAAAGGTTCTCGGGATGATTGTTCTCGTCGGGATGATTGCTAAAAGATTTTCTCCCAATGGGCTCTCTGTGGGGATAGCCAATTTCCACTTATTGATGATAGACTAGTTTATCATCACTGGGCTTACAGGCCGCCATAAAAGCTTTTCCCAAATTGTGTCTTAAATTGGTATGATAGACTAGTCTATCATACTGGGTGGTTAGATAGTTTTTGAGAAGGCGGTGGGTTCTTTACATCTGTACACCTGGCCGCCTTTTAATACCGGATCTTATTTAAAACGATTATCAAAACGATTATCAACGCAACGCTGGGTCTGGTTTTTTAAAAACTCTACCGCCTTAAGTTAAATTTAATTAAGCTTATCTGTTTTGGGGATTTATTTTTTTTCGCTGGGGTTTTTGCTTTTTACCTGTTCTTAAAAATTTTGGGTTTTGGCAAAAGGGGGCTTTGTAGCTGTTTATTTTTCCTTTTGGCAGTACCTGTTTTGCTGGTCTATGTCCTGCGCCTCAATTGTGGTTAAACCTTTAGGGACTTTGGTTTGTGCTCTTTACCGGTCCTTTCTTGTCCGGATGCATTTTTTCTAACCTTAAATAAGGTAAAACAGAAATTTAGATTTGGAACCAAAGGGGGAGTCGTGGTAAGATGGGAGAGAAGTAGCGTATTTCCAGATTTTATAGAGATTTGAGGCTTTTAAGAGGATGGGGTGTGAATGCCTAGCTTAGTTGCAGCAGGGGGTGTCGCTCCATTTAAGTGATTGTTGCTGTGATTATTGCGCGTGCAGATCGCAGACCAACCGCAGTACTATTCGGTGCATGGCAAGAGTCTGCTATTGCAAGTAAAGTGCAGTATTATGTCCCAGCTATAATGGCAATAACCAAGCACCAAATTACAAACAAATTCAAAATTCAAATAACCAAAACTTTTGGACTGGGTTTGACATTTGGCATTTTTAACTTGCCGCTTTACGGCTATGCCCTTCTTCAAGAGCGCAGTCCTGCAAGAAAAATATATCCGCTTCCAAAGCGGTGGGTTTTTACAGTGGGTTTTTACAGTTAGATCTTGAAATTATGCCTCAGCCATTTTTTAGAATCTATCAAAACTAAAACATGCCTTTTTCGACTTTTGTCATTCTTGTTACCATAATCTTGGGTTTTGCTGTTATCCTCTATTTCCTTAATCGCCGTTTTCAAAAGCTGGAGGAGCGGGATGAGAAAGATGAGGCGTTTAAGCTGATTAAGGAATGGATGAAACAGGCGGTGGAGCAAACTGACCGAACCCGGCGGGAAATGCAGGATCGGCTGGATAAAACGGGTAAAAATATTAATGAGCGGCTGGATAATGCGGCCAAGGTGATTAATCGGGTTAATAAAGAATTGGGTGAGATTGGTGAAATCGGGCGGCAGATGAAAGATTTACAGGATTTCCTGCGTTCGCCAAAGCTAAGGGGCAATATCGGTGAGCAGGTGTTGGCCGATCTTTTAAAGCAACATCTTTCTCATGAGCAGTTTTCCCTTCAATATAGTTTTCCAAACGGGACCATTGTGGACGCGGCTATTAAAACAGACCGTGGAGTTATTCCCGTGGATGCCAAATTCCCGATGGAAAATTTTAAAAGAATGATGGCCGCAGGGGATGAAGCCGATGAACAACGTTTCCGGCGGGATTTTATCAATGATGTCCGCAAGCATATTCGTGACATCTCCAAAAAATATATCCAGCCGGCCGAGGGTACCTTAGATTTTGCTCTTATGTACATTCCTTCTGAAGCTGTGGCCTATGAAGTTACCGTGCACACCCCGGAGTTGTCCGATTATGCAAATGAAAACCGCGTGGTGGTGGTTTCTCCTAATCAATTTAATTATTATCTTCGGGTAATTTTGCTGGGGATGGAGGGGAAGAAGGTGGAGGAAAAAGCTCGGTTTATTATGAACAGTCTCAGGGCGATTCAAAAAGACACTCAGGAATTTGGTGAAAACTTCCGTGTTTTAATGAAACATATTACCAATGCTAAAACTAAAGCCGATGAGGTTAGTGTTGACTTTAATCGTCTTTCGGGGAAAATTGATTCGGTACAACAAGTTAGCGGAGAAAGCGCTTCATCTTCTTTACCCTTGATGGATAGCTAGGGTTGTAATCTGGGCTGATTAAAAGTTAACCATTTGGAAAGAGTAACGCTCTCTTTGAGGGTGTGTCATTCCATTTAGATGATTACGAAATGTCTTTCCATCAATACCGCAATAGGGCATTGCCGTTGCCTCGCCCGTGCCCGCCCGCCGGCAAGCCGGGAATTTAAGAGAGCACTCCTTTTAAGGTTTTGTGAAGACGAATTAACAGAACTAACGCGAAGACGGATTAGCAGAGTTAACCATGATGACGATGATGATAGACTAGTCTATCATCATAAAGCACTAACAAAGAATAAGTTCACTACTGTATCAAGCACTAACACCTGATATGATAGACTAGTCTATCATACCAGAGCGCCATTACAAAAACTAACCACCGTGAACTAAGGGAGAAATTAAACTCTCAAGGACTAACTTGCAAACTTAATCGGTTCCTTTATCGGTGAAATAGCTGATGAAACTTAAAAAGGCTTCATAATTAAAATTGAAGCAACAAGCTAAAGAAGGTAAACTTTTAAAGGAAGTTGATAACAATCAGTGAGGGCTCTCTAGGTGATTTCTAGTTTTTTTTCTCCAAATTTTTCTTAACTTCTCTTTTTCTTTTCAATTTAAGCAATTCACGTGCAGATTTTTCTAAAGCATATTTCGCGGCTAGAGAACCCAGCTTATGGGGGCCGGTAAATTGAGGTCCTTTTTGCATCTTCTTCTTTGCTTTCTGATCAATTTTAGAAATCTTCTCAACCACTTTCTCAAGACCACCTTCTCCATAATCCAAGATCTGTGCAACCCGGCCCACCGTCTGGTTGGTTACTTTTAACCGGTTGATAATTGTCCGGTAATCACAGCCCTCATAGAGCATTAAGGCTATCTGGAGCCGCTTGGCCAGCATGCGAATTTCCATCTTTGTAAAAAGGTCTTTTATAAAAGGCTCAAGTTCTTCACGATCTAGGCATAAATTAAAAGCATTGATTAAATTGTCAATGTAATATCGCATGAACTTATTTTCTACTTTGCGCGGTGAAAGCCTCGACATGATAAATTTTTAGCTTAAAGATGATAGACTAGTCTATCATCTTTAGGATAACAGGAAAATATAAAACCTGTCAACAATCATGAAAACCCCCTAGTATGATAGACTAGTCTATCATATTAGGGGACTGCAGACTATTTCCGGATATGAGACTTTAGAAGTTTATCTAGGGCGCTTAATCTTACCGCCGTGTCCCAGCTTTATGAGATGCACAAGTATGAAACTATCTATAACTCCATCCGTTTCCTCTAGGAAATATCTCTAGGTTCAGGCTGTCTACAATCAGCCTCCATTGTTGAAGCAATTACAGAAAAAATTGCCGCTCTATGAAACAGTTACAAAAGAGCTATCTTGACACTTCATAAAGTTGTACCAGCGGTTCTTCCCAACCAAAACAGGTTTCTTTGCCCGCCAGCTTTTTAAATGTTTTGATGCATTTTGGTTCAAGCTGGGCAAACTTTTCCAAAATGTCCACTACTTCACTCATAAATCCGCCAACAGTTCCGTCAGAATCATCAATGCCGCCAGTTTGTAATTTTCTGTCCAAACGCAGGAGCAAATTAACCAATAATTTCGCTGTTTGTTGGCTTGCCGGAAGTTTTGAAACAATTGAAGTTAAACGCCTGCATCCTTCGGAAAGCGAGTCTTGGTAGGCGAACCAAGTTCGGGATGGGCCCCGATACGGTTTTATGTACCTCATTGCTAAAGTAATGGATTTTTTGACGGCGGCTAGTTCTTCTGCGGTTAGTTCTCCCGTCTTGCCACTGCAAACCGGCCTGCCTATCAATTCTTTTTCCTCTTTTTTCAGTGGTTTGCCGTTTTTAACCGCGTAAATGGCCACGGCGACCATATGTTTGCAAAGAATATTTTTTTGGCCAAGATAGCACTCACAATGGCCATAATCGTAGCGCCGGGCCTCCACGAAAACTCGGTAAGGTTTGGTGCCGAGGACAACAGCCGAGTAGGATCTGATTCCTTCTTCAAATTGAGTTACTTTTCCGCTTTCATACAGCCCAACAGCTCTTTTAAAAGTCGGCTCATCGGTGGCAAACTTGATTTTGTCAAGATCGTAATCCGGCGGTTGAATGTTCTTTGTCATTTTTCTTTCTGTTTAATTAGTTGCCTATATTTACAGAATTCACAATCAGGGCTTGGGGCGGGAATATCCTCGCTTTCAAGACATTTTTTAATTTTAATAATTGTTGGTTCCACCCAGGAATCGTCGCCTTCGTGGGATAAAATCATCAACTCAAACTCCAGGCGGCCGTCAAATTTTGGTCGGTTTCGACCGGCATTGGCAAAAACAAAGTAGCCGGTCTTGTTGACCTTAAAGCCTTTTTGCCTAAAGATCCACTGATAGATTTCCAATTGTTTTTTATATCCTTGTTTATATTCATCATCCAAAGAAATTTCTTGACTGGTACTGGTGGATTTATAATCAACAATCAGGAGTTCTCCTTTTTTATTTACCCAAACATCATCAATAATTCCGCAGATTTCTAAATTGGTTGGCCGGTGAAGCGTTGAAGCGCCTTTGAAACGATAATGGTCATCCCGCCACTCAGGCAGGTCCGGATGATTAAAAGGAATTGCGTCTATTCCGTATTGGTTCATCAATTCGTGCTTTTCTCCATTTTGCCGTAGAAGATCAAACTCGTTTTTTAAAAGTTGATCCACGGCGGAGTTTAGGGCGAATCCCGGCATGCTCGGCCGCCCCAAACCCAGTCTTCGATCTAAATAAAAACACCGCGGACATTCCAAGAATAGATCAATCTTAGAGCGACTAAGCTTAAACGGCTGCTTGGAGTTGGGATTATATCGAGATTTTTCTTTTCTCTGCTGGTATTTGTTCATTTCTTTATTTTACCACCCGCCTTCCAAAAACACAGCGCTATCTATAATCCCGAGACGCAGTGGAGATTTTACCTTAAGTGAAAATTTTACCTTAAAGGTACGAAGATTGACAAAATTAACAATTACGATAATATAGTATTAAAGCGTGTCCCAGGTCTGGGCGCCCGCTCTTTTTTATTATCAAATCTTCCTCAATAAATTCTTGTCAATTATTTTTATCAACTCTTTATTAGCGTTAGTAGCATTAGGGACGGGGACAAAAATGATTGATAAATCAATAAAAAAGATTGGTATTTTTTAAATAATCTTAAACAACAAAGTTTAAAAACCAATAAAATAATTAAAAATAATAAGTAATAAAGGTAATAAGTAAAAAATCATAAAGAAATAAAAAATAGGCCAAAAATAAACTGATATATCAGTATTTTCTAGCCCCGTCCCTGAGTCCATCTTGATTTTTGAAAAATGTGCTTGTCGATAGCGACAATAAATTAACCCCAACTGTCAATCATAGCAATGAGGACATTCTTGATATTTTGATTTTTTGTTCTAGACATAGCTTTTAATTCTCTCTTCTTGGGCATATTATCTAATTGATTCCAAATCCATTTATTTTTATTTAAAAAATTTATATATTGAATCTTTTCATCTTGACCTACCTTTTTTAATTTATTATATAAATCTTCAAATATTCTTTTTGCTGAAACGCTATCGGGAGATAACGATAATAAATCCTGACGATCAATAATTTGTCCAATATTTTCTATTAAGATATCTTTCTTCTGATCTAAAATAACTTTCCAAAACTCCCCATTTTGTTTCAAAATTTTATTGTTAGCGAAATTAATAATTTCTAATAAAAAATGAAAATCAGTTACACTTTTTAAAGCTTTAACAATCTGCCTTTGTAGATCCTCCATATCGAAAGGCAACTTATCTATATTGTTTTTAGCCCAATTCCATACATCTTGATTTCTTTCCTGTATGGATTGAAAAATGTTTTCTTTTAAATTTTCTAATGACGTAGGGCTGTATTTATTAAGTAATTGTAGTCTTTTTTCACTCAAGTCAGAATTATTAATATCTGCTGTAAAATCATTTATTAATTTTTTTGATATATCCTGGAAATTACTTGTAACTATTTTTAAATCCAATTTTGTGAATATATCGCTCATTTTGTGCAAAGCGTCAGATTTGTTCTCATCATAATATGCCACCAATCTATTAAATATTATTGTGGAAGCGAAAATTCCAAATTTATTGTCAAAATTTAAATTGTTGATATCTTCTAATGTTAAATTAAATTTATTTAAATATGACCGGGTTTGTTTAATCTTAAAATTGTCCAGCCATTGCCAATAAGCGTAATAAAACTCAACCTTTTCATCAACTGGTTGACTCTTAATATAATTAAAGTCATATTTCTGTAACCCTTCTAGAAACTTACTTTGGGGCAAAGTATCTGCATCTATATCGATCAAAGCTTTGATTAATGTCAAAAAAATATTTTTCTTTTCACTCAAATCAGTTGCTTCATCATTAAGTTGATAAAATGCATCCAATGCTTCATTTAATTTTTTTCCTCCACTCAATAATAAAGACTGCTTAACATCATCTGAATTACCCTTTTTAAGATACTGTTTAAAATCTTCTGGCAAAGGGCCTCTGGAATCTCCAAAACTAGCATCAGCGGCAAAATATAAAAATGTCTTTATTGACTTTACAGCGGGGCCGTATTGATTGTGAAATCTCGGTTTTTCAAATAAAAATTTCTTTATAAAAAGAAGCTGGGCAATGGATAATTTTTCCTTAAATTTTTCTAATATTTTATCAATGTTTTTATTGTCTTGCTTTTGAACAGCATATTCTAGATTTGATAAAATTTCACTATTTTTTAAAATTTCCTCAAATAAAGGATTACATAAATCCTGTATCATTAAACTACGAATAACAAGTAGTGGATTATCCTTTAGTTCTTGTAAATATTCTTTTTCTTTTCCGTTATCATTATTACTAATTTGATTATCTACAACTTTAAAGCTAAATAAGACTGTATCCAGAAATCTAATTATATGCCTAAAATTCTTTTCAAAATATAAATTTAAATAGTTTTTAAAAATAATTAGATCACCTTCATTAAAAATTCTTCTAAATTCTTTTCTCTTTCCTATTTCATTGTTAATAAAGATATCTATCTCAATTTTTAATGGCAGTGGCAGACGCCAATAGACATTAAATATTTTTTTAAGAAATCTTCTTCCTTCATCAATTTGTTCCGCAACACTTGAATTCGGCAATAACTCTATACCGAGATACCTTTCTAATACAGAATGATCTCCAGTAACAACAAAGGATAATTTTTTATTATCAAAAAAAGTCCTTAAATTGTCTAACGTATCTTTAGCAATGCCGGGTGTTACGCGGTCTAAATCGTCGACAAAAATAACGACCCTTTTATCTTTTATATTTTGAAGAACTTCGTTTAATTTTTCTTCAAACCTATCTAGGGTGCTAATTGCTTTGCTATTTTTCTGGGTAGAAATAAGTTTTCCTACAATTGCTAAAATCACAGGTATAAGGATAAGAGTTAAAATCCATTTTATTTTAAGAAATTTATATAAAATTTCTTGTGGGAAGTAAAAATAAACTATTATTATCCAAATTAATATAAGCAAGACAAACAATAACCATCCAGGATGAATTCTACTTTTCGATTCATCATAGTAAAACTCCTCAATGAAATTTTTGTTATTTATCCAGTTTCTTATTCTTTTTAGTATATTCGGTTGATAATATACAGATAATGATTTTATAAAATATCTTAAAAAAGAGATTTTATCCGTTGCGAATTTCCACGGATTTATCCATATTGGATCCTCAAATTCCCTTTTTTTCAATTCTTTAGCCAGCTCTTTTAAGAATGTTGTTTTTCCCTCGCCCCACTTACCAGAAATGCCAAAAATATAAGACTCACTCTCATCATCTTTATTATGATTATTGCTGATAATTTCAGCTACGTGTTTTATAAAATTTTGCCTATTTTTTAATTCCATAATTTAATTATTATTCTCAACAATCTTAATTTCTTCCTTTGTCAAGCCATAAAGTTTATAAACCAACTGGTCAATTTGTTTTTCGTATTCGCGGACTTTGGCTTGTTTGGCAGGGTTTTCTAAATAATCATCGTCTTTGGTAATGGCGAGGATTTTATCAACGAGGTCAATAAATAGTTTTTGTTCGTCTTGTGAAATTTTAATGATTGGAAGCTGTTCTATATAGATTGAAAAGTGTCTAATACCCCTTACTCCAAGCTGAGATGAAATCATCTTATAATACAAATTTATAAGAGAAGAATTGAGGATTGCGCATAAATACTTAACAGCATTCCCGGTTAAAAAATATGCGGTATTTGCAAGATAGTAACCATCTATGTCTAGAGAAAAAGTAAGGCGTTGTGCTATGTCGGTATAAACAATTTTTTCTTTTTCAAATTCTTGATGGTATGCAATATTATCTTGAGTTTCAAACCATTTATTACCTGTTTTTTTTCTAGCACCTTTTTTGCCGCTTTGTTCTAATCTTTGTTTTCCAAACGATAATAAGTAATTTTTCACTGCCGGATATTGATCTATATCAATATGTAAACTTGGAAAAGTAGCAATCAACCACAACCCAGCCCAGCGGTAGTAGTAGCGGCCAATGTCTCTGCCGCGAAGTATCGGTTTTAGAATTTCTTTGGATTTTGGATCTTCTCGGCACAAGTGCTCTTTGGTTGGCGTATCAATAATGAATGCTTTGTTAAAGCCGGTTTTAATTCCATAATTTATTTTTACAGCCCAATCTTTTAACGGCGTACCTGCCCGTTCAATTTTCTGTTTAATCTTTAGGGTTTTCTCATCCACCAAAGACCAGCCGCTATCATTAAGATGCTTAGAATTAATGTATTGCTGGTGTTCTGCTAAATAAGTAGAAAGATTTTCGCCGGTAAAATCGGGTTCTATATCTACAAACGGAACTTGATAACTTCCCACTGGAATATCCTTTTGTAAAATAATCACATTAGTATCAACGGTGGCTTCAAAAACTTTATGTCCGTTGAAGTCAATGAGCTGAAGGATTTTTGTCTTTTCTTTGAAAAAACGTCTTAATTTTTCCCCATATTTTGCCCGCAACCACTTGTTGCTGGAGATAAATGCGAGAGTTCCTTTGTTTTCCAACAAATTGTAGCTTTTTTCATAAAAATATGTATAAAGGTCAGAAGTGGAGTTGTACACTTCATATTTTTGCAAAGGCGGTTTTTGATCTTTGATTTTCTCCTGCCTCACATACGGCGGGTTGGCGATGACTACATCAAACCCGCCCTTTTCATCAAAAACCTCATTGAAATTTAAGTGCCATTCAAAGTGGTCTTCTGGAGAAGTGTCTTTAATTTTTTCCAACTCTTGGACTTTTTTCTTTAGTTTTTTGACCTCTTTTGTTTCAATCTCTCCAAGAGTCAGGTTTTCAGGGCCTAAAGAAAATAAGCTTTTTTGAGCCTTTAAGTTAGCAAGCAAGTTCTTGCTTTGTTTAAGTTCTTTAGCTTTATCGTAATTAGCAATAAAAACTATTAACTTATTAATTTGATCTCTTAAGTTTTGCTTTCTTTTTCTATTAGTCGCTTCAAAATACTGATTTTTTAAATCGTTCAGTTTATCTATCAATTTATTTTTCTCTTGATCTGTCCCTTTTCTAACTAAATCAGGAGATAATAGTTCAATTAAACTATTGCCCTGCATAATTTTGTAATCAAGATTGGGAAGAGGTTTAATTCTTTTAATATCTTGTTCATCAACAATAAGTGAAAGCCAAAGCCTTAGTTTGGCAATTTCTACTGCTCCCAAATCAATGTCAACACCATAAAGAGATTTTTGAATGCAGTCTCTTTTTAGATCATAGAGAGAAACGTTCTTATTGAGAACAAAAGCCAGTCTTTTTCTTGCATTAACTATTTCATTTAGCATTCCTACTAAAAAAGCTCCGGATCCACAAGCCGGATCACATACAAAAATACTTTCTAGGGTATCATCTAATTCCTTTGCCTCTTTTTTCCGTAGATTCAAAATCGAACCATCAACAATATGGTTCTTTCTTCCTCCTTTCTTTCTAAATTTTCGATAATCTCTTTTTGTGATTGGCTTGGGATTAATCAAGGCATTAATCTTCTTTTTATCTAAGCAAGTTTGACTAATTAAGTAGTTGATTAGGCTTTGCTGGCACATATAGTGGACAATTTCTCTTGGCGTGTAGTAGGTGCCCTTTGATTTTCTATCCTTTACTTCCAGCAGGTTTTCAAACACTTTCCCCAACATTTCCGGGTCAACAGCAACCTCTTTATCAAGAGGTTCATCTTCTTTGACGGTGAAGTTATAGCGGTCAAAAACATCCAGTATTCCGGTTCCAGTATCTCCTTCTTTTGTTTTTATCTCATTGGAAAAAAGCTCGTTGGGCAGATTAATATCTGTATGAACCCAGTCGTAGTCATTTAAAGGATCAAAAAGACCGCCGTTTAGGAAGGGAATTTTGCAGTTAAAGCGGCTATAAAAATTGTCGTCACGTTCGCGAGCTAAGGCTTCATAAAACAACGGCTCCAATATTTCATTGAAGAAGTTTTCATAGCCAACAATTTGTTTTTCAAATAAGCGCCTTAAAAAATCTTTTGGACCTGTGCCCCAATCAGCGTCTCTTTGAACTCCAAACCATCCCTTCTTTTGCAAAAAATAAAGGAAGACAATCTGACCCAGTAACTTTTTAGCAAAATCTATTGTGTTTACATTCTTCTGTTTAAAATCTCTCTTTATCTTTTTGTCTTCTTCCAGCAACTTTTCTAACTCGTCTTTAACCCAAAGAAATAATTCCCGATATTTTTCAAAAAACTCTTTGGTAACTTTTTCAATATTAAATGCCTCTTCAAGTTGGTCTAAAGTTGGATTGTTTTCATCATCAATAATTAGAGGCACTAACCGGCTTTGGGCCGTATGACTGGCTTCGTTCTCACCAACTAAAAAGGAAAATCTTTTGGCTGGAGTCAATTCTTGTTTTATTTCCCCTTTTTTACCTAACCGGTACTGCATCTTAACTAAAGAAAAGCGCCAATCGTCTTGATTTGGTGAAACAAAAGCAACCAGGGCCGCATCTTTTAATACATCACCTCGACTACCATTAAGATACCAAGCGATAAAGTTCCTCTGCATGGTTCGGGCATGCTCTAACGAAGTTTCTTTTTTAAGCTGAACAATAAGAAGATCGATCTTATTGTGTTTTGGGTCCTGATACTTTCCAATCCGCTCTAGGGTTTTTATATAAGGCTTATAGGCATCGGGAATAAAATTTCCCCGATAAACAAACCTATCTTTATCTTCCTCTTCAATTTCATTAAGCAGGTTTTTTATGAGGTAATAAAAACGGTTTTTATCAAAACGGTTTTCAAAAGTATCTTTAACTAGGTTTTGTGCTTGCTTTATCTGCATATTTTTCTTTGCTTGATAAAATTGCTGATCATACCGTTACTATTAAATAGGGCATCTCGGGTTTTAGACAACCGCTCTTTTTTATTGAGATATTGACAACTCCTTAACAATTTTGCTATCATGTAAGTAATCACGAGGGAGAAACGACCGCCTATCTACGTGATAGAGCGCCACGCCTCCCATTTTTATTACCTTTTTAACTTCTCCTTATCCCTTATCAAAAACACTTTATATTTCTGGAAAAACCTAAGAAGTGATGATGCCGATTTTCTATTTGGAATAATTAAATTACCTAGCTTCCCCTTTTTCTTCAAATACTCCAGTAGACAGTAAAAATCTCCGTCGCCGGAAACAATTACCGCCTTATCATAATTTGGAAATTCTATTGCGGCCGCATGCAAAACCAACTCTGCGTCAACATTACCCTTTGGCTTGCCAAAATTATCTTTAACCGTCGGTTTATAGATTAATTCATATCCGTATGATTTTAGTTTTTTATAAAGCTTTTGGTTCTGCTTAACATAGCCAATAAATAAAAACGCCTTCTTGATTCTGAATTTATCGGTTAGATACCTTCTAAATTTCCTGAAGTCAAGTTTCCAGCCGCGATAAATTAACTTTCTGTTTTTGTAGATATTTTTACTGGTGCCCAGATTTAGATTTTGACTGTCTATAAAAGCATAGATAATGGGTTGCTTTTTTCTTTGCTTCATATTTACAAAAAATATTCAGATAAAATAACTTCTCTGGGGCCATATACTCTGGCAGAACTGCGACTGGCGTACATTTCTTTCAAAAAGGCCTCTGGAATATGAATTTTTAAAAGTGCCAGAATTCTCGATGGATTGGTGCTTTTTTTAAGCTCCTCCCTTAACTGTTTGGCTAATCTTTTTGTTGTCTGTTTTGGCAAGCCGCCATCTTCAATTTCTCTGATCACATTTTCTAAATATGCCTCATTTTCGTCGGTAAAGCCGGGGAATCTTCTAATGTCTTTTGCTTTTAAAACTTGAAGTAAGTAGCTTTCACTACTCCTGCCGCCTTTTCTTTTGGCCTCTGGAGGCTCTTCAACAGTAGCGAATTTAAAGGCTTCTTTGTTTTTATCCAACAGTTGGTAAAAATTCTTATCAATATCATATCTTTTTTCGTTAATTTTGCTTTCTAGTATTTTTGCCGCTTGGATAAAATCAAGCTCTTCGGGCTCTTTTTTAATGGAGGTCAGGTAAAACTTTTGTAATTTGCCTCTTCTAAAATAGGTTAGAAGTGTAGAGCTTAAATTGCTGTCTTTTCTTCCGGTTCTTGCTTTTTTGGGAAGCCTTTTTATTTTTTCAAAAAGTCTTGAATTTTTATCCCTGACCTCTTTTATAAGATTCAAATATTTTAATTCGCTTTCTCCTGCCTCATCTTCACCAACAATAGTCTTTTTACTCATTAAACGGTTGAAAATCTCAAAAGATTCAATCGGCTCACCTTCGGTCAGTAACCGCGCATCTGTTCCCAACATTGAAATAAAAGCACTAATTTTTGCCTGGGCTGCTTCTTTTAGTTTAATTTGATCGTTTGATTGCTGGGTTGGAAAGAAATTAAAGGTGTAAATTTTATCGTGCTTTGTATCCACCCGGTTGATGCGCCCAACCCTTTGCATTAATCTGGTCGGATTCCAGGGGATATCATAATTTATAACTACATTAGATCTGTGAAGGTTAACACCTTCTGACAATACTTCTGTGGTAATAAGAATTCGATAATCATCTTTTGGATATCTAGCTCTGGCGTCGAAATTTTCAATAACCTTTTCCCTTATTTGTCTGCTTGATCCGCCAGAAAACATCAACACTTTTCTGGGGAAAACTTTATCTAGGTTTTTGGCGAGATAGAGAGCTGTTTCTTTTGACTCGGAAAAGATAATTAACTTATTATTTTTTAATACTTTTTTACGTTTCAGCTGGTCAATAAACGTCAGCAATTTTGGGTCACGGTTAATTTGCTCCCAAAGCTTCTGGATCTCTTTTAATACCTCTAGGTCGTTTTGCAAATCAACAACCAGCTTTTTTCTAAAGTCCTTTGCGGCGTATTTTTGAGCTTTATCTTCATCAATTAGTTTTTGAATTGCTAAGTCATCATCATTTTCCAGAAGTTCAAATATTTTATTGCTGTATTTTTTGCTTACGTAAACATTACCTTTATTAAACTCATTTAAAAATGCTTCATACGAGCTTATAAAACGACCAAGCGTGTTCTTAAACGCGTAAAAACTGCTTTCAAGACGTTTGATTAAAAGAACCTTCATGAACTTACCCATGTTCTTTTGGGCTAGTTTTTCGGGTTGGGTAATTTTCCCCTTGTAGTAAAGCAAAGGCGTATAGCGGGCATAGGTGAATTTTTGGGCGATAAGTTCAATTGTTTTGGAAAACACTTTATCTTCTGTTTTATTTAGTTGATAGAAAAGGGCTTGAGGGTCATCAACTTCCGGGAATTTCATTTTTTGGTCTTTAAGATCCTTGGAAAAATATTTTTTGATTTCATTCCTGGTTCTTCTAACCATTAGGTATTTAAGCACTTTCTCTCTAATTTCTCTAGCATTTTCCTTAACAACTTTTATGTATTCCTGGTAGTTGTCCTTGCGATCAAGATCTTTTAGGCGGCTTTGCAGGTGATTAAAAAAGCTTTCTAAGTTGGGAAGATTGGGAATAGTGCTGCGGCGAGTTTTTTGAAATAGTTTTATTTGACTCAAGATGTCTTTTGGCGAGTTGTTGTAAGGAGTAGCAGTCTGTTCTAAATCGGTGAGCTTCATCAATAATGACGTTTTTATATTTATCAACTCCTCTTTTTAATAAACTATCTAACTTGCCTAGGGATTCAAAATCGGCAGGAAGATTAAAGTCAGAAAAGACATTAGGCCAAGAACCCGGGCTGTCTTTTGAAAGGAGAACAGGAGGTGCAACTACTAATGTTCTTCCGTCTAGCTGTTGGGAAAGCATGGCCGCAATGTAAGTTTTACCTAATCCGACCACATCAGAAATAAAAACTCCGCCATACTCTTCCAGAATTCTTTTGGCATTAAGGACTGCCTGCTCTTGATACTCAAGTTTCTTAAATTCCTGAGGAACGTATCTATAAAAAATATCTTCTGGTTGAGATAAATCCTCTTTAAAATACTCATATAGGAATTTCAAGTAGAGCTCGTACGGAGAGATGGTGTTATTTAACCAAGTCCGTTTTCGGATTGCTTCGATATACTTTTTGCCAACATCCGCGGAGTTTTCCCAAAGTTCATCAAATTTATTCTTGGCAAATTCATAATCGGCTCTATTTTTAAGCTCAACGTTAAATTCCAAATTGTCCTTTAGACCAGACAGGGTGAAATTGCTTGAACCGGTGATTACTCTGCCAACATCGCGGTCTTCTTTGGCAAAAGTTATAATGTAAAGCTTGGCATGGATGTTTTCTGTCGGGTAGGCTCTGATTTCCAATTTTCCTTTTCTCAACCAATCAATGAATTTTAAAATTCCTTCTTCTACATAGCGTTTGTCTTGGGCTTGTTCGACTTCGGCAACTACCGCATCTTCAAATTTTTGCTTAACTTCAGAGTGGGAAAATTGGAGCCCTAGTTGTTCTTCTTTTGATTTGTTTATTAACTCAAGTGTTTGTCTATTAGTGCTGATTCCGATTAGAATTCTTATCTTTTTGGTTCTTTCTAAAGGTTTGCAAATAGCATAAAAACCACTGGTATAGAAATAGCCAACCAATACATCAAAAAAATCGGTGTTTTTAATCAAAACATTAAACCTATCGAGCAATTTTTTATCAGGCTCATTTGTAATAAAGGTTAAATCTGTGTTCATTTTTCTACTAACATTTGAATGCGCCTGCGCAGTGACTCGTTTAAAGAAAATATCTCCTGCCTGTATAAAGAATCTTTTTCCCCGGTTTTAACCAAAAAGCCCCATTTAACAAGGTTTTTGAGCATAGTTCCAATTACCCTCCCTCTCTGTTTTTCACCCTCCGCTACCGACGTGTTTTGGTAGACATCATTTGCCTTGATTTTGTCTTTAAGAGCAAGAGCAAGGATCTGTTTGTAGTTGTTGTTGCTTCTAAAGTCTTTTGCCTTTTTATGTGGGCTTGTTAAATAGTATTGTGCTACTGCATTTTTTTCTTCGCTCATGTCAAGAATTATGGGTGGGCCGTATGCGCCCAACATAAACGGGGTAAACGATTATTATTTACCATTATTGCGCGCACAGATGGCGGGCTAACCGCAGTACCGTTCGGCACACGGCAAGAGTCCGCTATTACAAGTGAAGTGCGGCATTATGCCTTGCTTATATCAAAAATTATAACATGGTTGTATGACTTGTCGCAAAAGAACTTGTAGAGGAAGTTGAGTTGGGCGGTGCTGCGCTCCCGCCCTGTCGGGATTAACTGACAAGGCTGCGGTCGCTGTCCGTTTATCCGCATAAAAACCTTGAGGATGATAAAATGTTTGCATGCTCATTGTTATCTGCGGGCCCACCGGAGTGGGGAAAACTTCGCTGGCTATCAAGCTGTGTCAAAAATTTAATGGAGAAATTATCTCGGCCGATTCACGCCAGGTATATAAAGAGGCTGATATTGGGACTAATAAGTTTAGAAGTCGGAAGTCAGAAGCCAGAAGTCAGAAGTCAGAATTCAGAATCCAGAAGTCAGAAGTCAAAATCCGGAAGGGTGAGGGTTATTGGATTCAGGAGGGGGTAAAAATTTATCTTTATGATGTTGTTGAGCCGGATAGAATTTTTTCCGTTGCCGAGTTTGTTAAGTTGGCGGATAAGGCTTTAAAAAAAATTGTTCGTCTGGGCAAAGTGCCTTTCTTGGTGGGAGGAACCGGTTTTTATCTTGGTGCTTTTTTGGGCGAGATGCCGTACTCTCTCGTGAAACCGGACTGGGAATTAAGAAGGAGGTTAACTAGTTGTTCAATTAGTCAGCTAATTAGTCAATTACAGATTTTAGATCCCAAGATGGTAAAGAAATTAAATACGAGTGATTGGAACAATAAGCGCCGCCTAATTAGATATCTTGAATTGGCTAAGGCGGCCGGATCAGTTGATAAAGCCATGACCCGCTTTCCGTTCTCCGCCACCCATCTCCGCGTTTCTAAAATCGGCCTGACGGCTTCACGACAGTTTTTGTATCAAAAGGCAGACTGGTGGGTCCGGCAGATTGTGGACCACGGATTAATTGAAGAGACCAAATATTTAATGGAGAAATATGGGGAGAATGTGCCGCTTCTTAAAGGGCTGATTTACCGGCCGGTGGCAGAGTTTATTAAAGAACATAAGTTGGCCAACGCCTCGTTCGGTTCGCGCCAAGAATCCGCCGCCGCCCAAGAAGAACTTGTGGAAAAGATTCAGCACCAGCTCCATGCCTGCATTCGCCGCCAATTAACCTGGTTTAGAAGAGATAGGGGGATTAAATGGTTTAATATTGAAACTGTCCCGTACTCAGAAATTGAGCAGTTTGTTGCGCAATTAATTGGGCAGTTTTGACAAAGAAGTGAAAGGGCTGGTAGAATCGGGGTGGCATTCTGCAAGAAAAGAAACTACCGCTTCCCAGGTAGTGAAGCTTTGCAGTTAAATCTTGGAATTATGTCCCATCCATTTTAGGTATTAGGTCAAATTTTTCATGCCCGATCCCGTTGATGTTGCCACCAGAATAACCCTGCGGATAGTTTTTATTCTTTTCCTTCTTTGGCTGGTACTTACTCTTCGCTTTTATCTTGTTTGGGCCTTTGGCGCCTTGATGATTGTAGCCGCCTTGGATCCTTTGGTAACCAGGCTGGAAAGGTTAAAAATTCCCCGGTCCCTCTCTTCGGTGGTTGTTCTTTTGGGGCTGTTGTCAATTTCCGTCTGGCTGGTAAGTTTAGTTATCCCTCCCTTGGTGAGCCAAATTCAGGCGTTAATTCAGAATTTGCCGGAATTTTTGGAAGGGGCGGTGGAAACACTGACTTTTTGGGGGCAAAAGAATATTGATCCGCGTCTTCAGCGTGTTTTGGAACAATTTGCCGGCAATCTTTCGCAGAGACTGCTTTCGGGGACTGGGGATGTAATCCGGTTTGGTCAAAGCTTAATCGGCGGCATTTTTATGTTGGGCACTTTTGTTGTCTTGACTCTTTATCTGCTCATAGAATATCCGCGGGTGGTTAAAAGCTTTATCTCGCTTTTGCCCAAAGAGCAGCAGGGATTGGCTGAGCAGAAAATAACCGTGATTAATCTTCGGCTGGGCGGCTGGCTGCGGGGGCAGATTTTGCTTGTGCTCATCATTGGTGGAGCAAGTTGGGTGGGATTGAGTCTGCTGCAGATTCCCTACGCTCTGCCCCTGTCTTTGGTTGCTGGAGTGTTGGAGATTGTTCCCACCCTGGGTCCCTTGTTGGCCTCTATTCCGGCAATAGTCTTGGGTCTGGCGATTTCCCCTTGGAAAGCCTTGAGCGTTGCCCTTCTTTATTTTTTCATTCAACAGGTAGAAAATACGGTGGTGGTTCCTAAGGTGATGCAGCACTCGGTGGGGCTGGATCCTGTTTTAGTGCTTATCGTTCTGACTTTGGGGGGCAAATTCTTGGGGCTTGCCGGTCTTCTTGTTTCCATTCCCGCCACTTTAGTTCTTTGGGTTCTTTGGGGAAGAGGGTTAAAAAAATAACCGCCCGCTTTTATAAATTTTCCTCGGTCTGCTGGGGCTCCATTTGTGTGGGGATGAGTTTGCCGATGATAACGTTTTCTTTCAGACCCAGCAGAGGGTCAACTTGAGGTCTTTCGCCTATGGCGGCCGCAGCCAAAACATTGGTTGTTTCTTCAAATGATGCCGCTGAAAGCCAAGATCGTGTTAACAAGGAAGCCCGGCTAATTCCCAGAATAACCCGTTTCCCTCTGGCTGGCTTTTTCCCCTGGGCGCGCAGTTCTTTATTGGTTTCTTCAAAGTCAATCCAGTTGACTTTGTCTCCAATTGTCCAGGCGCTGTCTCCCGGATGCTCAATTTTTATTGACTCGCTCATTTTCTTAATGATGCATTCAATATGCTTATCGTGTATATCAACGGCCTGAGAACGATATACCTTTTGAATCTCGTTTAAAAGATACATCTGGGCTGTAAGAACGCCCTTAAGTTTGGTAATATCTTCAAGGGAAAGGTTTCCTTCGGTTAAAACATCTCCGGCGCTGACCAAATCTCCGTCCTGTACTTTTAGCTCTACTGTTTCTGGTATCAGATATTCTTTCTGCTCTATGAGTGAAAAATCTATGCTTAGAGTTTGGTCTTTAATTTTAACTCTGCCAGCCGCGGGGGAGACAATTTCTCCGCGATCGGGTGTGGTAAATAAAGGGGTGCCTTGTTTAACCAGCTGCCCGTTTTTAACGTGGACAACATCTTCTTCTTTAAGGGTGAATTCTTCGCGGGCTTTTTCTTCGTTGGTGATTGTTAGGGCGATTTTGCCCTGCTGGGGGAGTTCTTCTAGGGTTACCTTGCCCGAGATTTCCGCTAGGATCCCGGGTTCTTTAGGGGTGCGGGTCTCAAAGAGCTCGTCTACCCGAGGCAGTCCCTGGGTAATTTCCTCTTTGGCGATACCGGCGGCATGGAAAGTTCTTAAGGTCAGCTGTGTTCCCGGCTCGCCAATAGACTCGGCGGCAATAACTCCCACTGCTTCGCCGATTTTAACCAGTTCCTGGCTGTCCATCCCCTGCCCATAGCACATTTGGCAAACCCCGTGCTTGGTGCGGCAGGTAAGGGGCGAGCGAACAACCAACTCTTTAATCCCCGCCTGGCAAATTTCTTTTGCTTTTTCACTATCTATTATCTGACCGGATTTTATAATGACCTTGCCGGTTTTGGGGTGAGTGATGTCATTCAAAGCGACTCGGGTTCTTATGCGTTCCACAAATAATTCGGGGTCATCTTCATTTTTAATGGTAATTCCTTTTTTAACCCGGCAGTCATGTTCGCGGACGAGGAGGTCGTGGGAGACATCAACTAGCCGCCTGGTGAGGTAGCCGGCGTTGGCAGTTAAAAGAGCGGTATCAATTAGACCCTTTCTTCCTCCAATGGCGGATAAGAATCCTTCAAACGAGGAAGCTCCTTCCACGGTGCTGCTTCTAATGGGGGTTTCCTTAATTTCACCTTTAGAATCGACCATCGGTCCTCTCATGGCTTCCACCTGCCGAAGGGTGTCTTTGGTGGCCTTGGAAGATTTTGATTGGATAATCATTCCAATCATGCTGAGTTCATCTAGGTTAGCCAGCGCGGCTTCGGCCACATCTTCGGTAGTTTTCTGCCAAAGGTCAACAATTTGCAGATGTCTTTCCTGTTCGGTGATTAAACCTCGGCGGTAATTGGTCTCAATGTCGGCAATTTTTTTCTCGGCTTCGCGCAGAAAAGATTCTCTTTCCTTCGGTACTTTAAAGTCAAAGACGGAGAAAGAAATTCCCGGTAAAGTTGCGAATTCGCGTCCCAGGGCTTTAAAGTCGTCCACCAATTTTACGGTAGCTTCCTCGCCGTAAAGGGATAAACATCGCTTAAAGAGCTCTTTCATTTTTCGCCGATTAACCTCTTCATTGTAAAAGCGCATTTTGGGCGGAAGTTTTAAGTTTAGGATCACGCGCCCTACGGTTGTTTTGATGAATTTCTTTTTCCAGAGGAGATTAATGGGGGTCTGGACATGAATTTGTTCATTTTCGTAGGCGGTGATGACGCTTTCTACGGTGTAGAATTTATGGCTGTCTCCGGAATCCTTGTTTCTTTCCAGGGTCAGGTAGTAAAGACCTAGGCTGAGCTCGTTTTTCATGTCCACGATAGGTTTGTTATCGGCCAGCTTAATAAAGTTTTTCGTGGAAAGCATTTTTTCTTTGGCTTCCTTAATAGCCGCCTGCGATAATGGAATGTGGATAGCCATTTGGTCTCCGTCAAAGTCGGCGTTGAAGCCGGCGCATATAGCGGGATGAAATTGGATAGCCTCGCTGTCAATAAGTATGGGATAAAAGGCCTGAATATTTTGGCGGTGCAGGGTGGGAGCGCGGTTTAGCAGTACTGGATGGTCGTGGGTGATTTCTTCCAGGATGTCCCAGACTTCACCGCCCCGCTCTTCTAGTATCTCTTTGGCGGTTTTAAGGTTAGGGGCATAATCTCTCAGGATAAGCTCCCGCAGGACAAATGGACGGAACAATTCCAGAGCAATTTCTTTGGGGACGCCAACCTGGTCTACTTTTAGGTCGGGGCCGACCACGATGACCGCTCGGCCGGAATAATCCACCCGTTTCCCTAGAAGGTTTCGGCGGAAGCGCCCCTGTTTGCCCTTAAGCATTTCGGACAGGGATTTAAGAACCCGGCGGTTTTTGGGGGTCCGGCGCGGGCCTTCAATTAGAGCATCAGTTGCCTCCTGCAGCATGCGCTTTTCGTTTTGCAGGATAATTTCAGGAGCGCCGAGCTGAATTAGCTCCTTAAGCCGATTGTTTCGGTTAATTACCCTCCGGTAGAGGTCGTTGAGGTCGGAGGTGGCAAAACGCCCGCCGGGCAGTTGGACAATAGGCCTTAGACCGGGAGGAATAACCGGCAGAACAGTTAAAACCATCCAGGAGGGCTGTATGCGGTTTTTCTTTAGCCCCCGCAAGATTTTAAGGCGCCTGACGATGCGGGCGCGCTCTGCCTTTTTCCCAATATTCAGCTTCTCTTCTAAAGTTTTAATTTCCTGGTCTAAGTCAACCGACTTAAGCAATTCAAGAATAGCCTCGGCGCCCATGCCCACGGTGAGAAAATTGTCCGCTTTCCACAAACTCAGCTCATGAAATTCTTCTTCCGAGAGGACGTCTTTGGGCTTTATTCCCAAAATCCTCTTTTCCAGGTACATTTTTTTGTTCTGCAGTCTGCCGAGGTATTCTTCAAGTTTTTTTTGCAGGAAGAGCTCCCTCTGATGGAATTTGCGGTTTAACGAGTCAATGCGGATCTGCAGGCCCTCCTTTTCTAAACCTTCCTTTTGGAACTTTTTAATTTTTTCTTCAATTGTCTTTGTTCTTTCCTGGAGTTGCTGATGCAGGCTTTGAATTTTGTCGGCTATTTTCTTTTCTAAACTTGCCTTTCGTTTTTCAAACTGGGTTTGGACTTGGGCGATGGCTTTTTCCTTTTTCGTCTCATCTACGCTGGTCACCACATAGAGGGCAAAATAGATTACCGCTTCCAGATCGGAATAGCGCATATCAAGCACCAGGGGCAATTTGTGGGGGTTGCGCCTGAGGAACCAAGTATGGACAATAGGGCTGGCTAGCGTGATGTGGCCGAGACGTTCTCGGCGCACCAGCGAACGGGTAACTTCAACCCCGCACTTGTCGCAAATAACCCCCTTGTAGCGTACTCCTTTGTATTTACCGCAGTAGCACTCGAAGTCGCGAACAGGACCAAAGATTTTCTCGCAGAATAGACCGTCCTTTTCCGGCTTGAAGGTTCGGTAGTTAATGGTTTCCGCTTTGGTTACTTCTCCGTGCGACCAGTTTAGGATGTCGTCGGGCGAAGCCAGAGCTATTTTTAGAGCGTCAAATTCTTTATTAAGCATAAGTCCGCTAAGGTTTTGTTTTTTGGCTCTCTAATGACAGTGGTTGTACATCCAAGCTGAGTGAGTTTAATTCTTTAACCAGCAGTTTAAACGACTCCGGAATCCGCGCCTCGGGGATGGGATTGCCTTTTATAATCGCCTCAAAGGCTTTGGCTCGGCCGACGACATCGTCAGATTTTATGGTGAGCATTTCTTTAAGCGTGTGGGCGGCGCCGTAGGCCTCTAATGCCCAGACTTCCATTTCTCCCAGCCTCTGACCTCCCATTTGGGCTTTCCCGCTCAGCGGCTGCTGGGTAATAAGCGAGTACGGCCCGGTGGAGCGGGCGTGAATTTTATCCTCGGCTAGGTGATGCAGCTTCATGATGTTGGCATAACCGATCATTACCGGATTCTCAAAGGCCTTGCCTGTCCTGCCGTCATAAAGGGTAACTTTGCCTGACGGGGGAAGATTGGCTTCTTTAAATTTATTGGCCAGAAAGTTCGGAGGAAGCCTGTCAAAGGCGGAGATGGCATAGTATTCGCCCAGGATCTTCCCGGCCCATCCCAGGTGGGCTTCCATTTTTTGGCCGATGTTCATCCTCCCCAAGATAGAAATGGGGTTTAAAAGGATGTCTACCGGTCTTCCATTTTCCAAATAGGGCATGTCCTCATCGGGAACAATTCTGGCAATTACCCCTTTAGATCCGTGACGGCCGGCGATTTTGTCTCCCACTTTTATCTTCCTGAATTGAGCTACATCTACGCGGATAACTTTTAAAACACCCGGTCCCAGTTCGGACGAGTCTTTCTTGGTAAGAATCCGGACATTGATAACCCGCCCCCTTTCGCCATGCGGGACGACGAGAGAGGTATTCCTAATTTCACGGGCCTTTTCGCCAAAAATGGCCCGCAGAAGTCTTTCTTCTGCGGTGAGCTCAGATTCCCCTTTGGGAGCAACTTTACCTACCAGAACATCTCCGGGTTCCACCTGGGCTCCTACCACCACGATGCCGGTTTCGTCTAAATTGCGGAGGCTTTCACTGGAGACATTGGGGATGTCGGAAGTAATTTCCTCGGCGCCCAGCTTAGTCTCCATAACCGTGGCCTCGTAGGTTTTTATGTGGATAGAGGTTAAAAGGTCTTGCTTGACCACGCTCTCGGAGATGGCAATGGCGTCTTCGTAGTTAAAGCCGTCCCAAGGCATGAAAGCCGCCAGCAAATCTTGGCCCAGGGCCAGTTGCCCTCTTTCGTGAGATGGCCCGTCTACCAGAGCTTCTCCTTTTTTAACTTTTTCCCCGGTGGTTACTCTTGTAAGCTGGTTGTAGCAGGTGTTGTCGTTGGTGCGCTTAAATTTTACCAGACGATATTCTTTGGTGTATGAGGATTTTTTCCCTTTTTTGTACCGAATTCTTATTCTTTCGCCATCGGCGTACTCCACCTCTCCGTCCTCTTCGGCAAAAATAGCCCAGAGGGAATCTTCGATAACCTTGGTTTCAATTCCTGTGCCGGTATAACTGGCTCGGGGAATTACCAGGGGAACTGCCTGGCATTGCATATTGGCTCCCATAAGAGCGCGGTTGCCGACATCGGAGGAGACAAAAGGGATCAATCCTGCCGAGACGCCGACTACCTGCTCGGGGTGCAGATCAACATAGTCTATTTCTGACGAGGGGGAGAAGACAAAATCTCCCTGGTAGCGCACGGTGACGGTTGAGTCAAGTATTTTGCCGTTTTTGTCTACACGGACGGTGCTTTCGGCGATGCGGTATTTTTCTTCTTCGTCGGCGGCTAGGTATTCAATTTGATTAGTGATGTAAGGGCCGTCTTTTTTTTGTTCTACTTTAAAATAGGGGGATTCTAGAAAACCGTACTCGTTTCTGCGGGCAAAAATGGCCATGGCCAGATTTAGCCCGATATTTGGGCCTTCCGGTGTCTTGATGATGCACAGCCGGCCGTAGTGGGAGGGTTGAACATCCCGGACGGTAACACCGGCTCTTTCCCTGGTGAGTCCTCCCGGGCCTAAGGCTGAGATTCTGCGCAGGTGCTCAATTTCTGAAAGTGGGTTAGACTGGTCCATGTACTGAGAAAGCTGGGATGTGCCAAAAAATTCACGCATGCTGGCCACAATAGGCCGTGAATTTACCAGCAGGGAGGGGGTGAGTACTTTATCTAATGAGGCAACCGAAAGGCGTTCTTGGATATTTCTTTCCAGCATCCGGACGCCTCGTTCAAAATAGTACTTCATTAGCTCTCCCACCGCTCGTACTCGGCGGTTGCTTAGGTGGTCAATGTTGTCGGCGGCCGATTGTTGAACATTTAAACGAATGAGCTCCCGCACTGTTTCTATAAGGTCTTCTTTTTGTAAGAGGTAGAATTTTTCCTCAATGGGGAAGTTTAGGTTAAGGCGCTTGTTGATTTTGTAGCGCCCGACTTTGCCTAGGGAAAAGTATCGAGGGTTGAAGAAAGTGTTTTTAAAAAAGTTTTGGGCGTTTTCCAAAATGCGGGGATCTCCGGGGTTAGTCTTGGTATATACCTCTAGTAGAGCTTCTTCCTGGGTGGCGGTGGTATCTCTGGCCAAGGTTTGATGAATGTACTGTTGGGCATCGGTCTCGTTATTGGGGAAAATGTTTTTTATTTCCGACAGTTTTACTCCAAAGGCTTTAAGCAGGGCGGTTACCGGAAAGCGCCCGCGCTGGTTGATGCGGGCGTAAATCTCATTGTTGCGGTAGGTAGGAAACTCTATCCAGGCGCCTCGTTCGGGGCGGATGGCGGCGGTGTAAAATACTTGGGTGAGGCCGGGGTACTTTGTAGTCTCGAAATAGACGCCCGGAGACCTGATAAGCTGATTGACAATGCAGCGTTCTATCCCGTTGATGATAAAAGTGCCCCGGCTGGTGATTTGCGGAATTCGGCCTAAGAAGACTTCCTGTTCCACAATTTCTCCGGTTTCCAGATTGGTAAGCTCTCCTCGGGCAAAGAGCTTCATTTCGTAGGAGGAGCCGTTGATTATTGCTTCTTGGGGTGTGTTTCGGGGAGGCTCGATACGGGGCTGGTAGATCTTAAGGCTGTAATTTTCCTCGGTGTAGTCGGTGATGGGAGAGATGCGTTCCAAGACTTCTCCCAAACCCTCACCAACAAAGGACTCGAAAGAAGAGCGCTGCAATTCGGTAAGATTGGGGATAGCAACAGGCAAACGGGATCCTACCTGCCCCACGTTGATACGCTGGATCTTTTTGGCCATAAAAGAAAGTTAAGATAATAGGTTGATAAATTGAGATAAAACAAAAAAGCCCCGCCCCTTTGGGTTTCTTAAAAAGGTCAAGGACTATTGGGCTTCGCGCCTATACACCTTTATACCATAACCTGTCAATAGATAGTAGGTGTTTTGGTTAAGTATTGATTAATTTTGTGAAGATGTTCATCAAAGGTTATCGAGTAATGAATGTGTCCCTGGCTGTCGGAAAGGTAAAACCAATAGGGAGATTTTTCGGGAGCGGCTACTGCCTGAAGGGAGGATTCCCCGGGATTGCAGATGGGGGTGGGCGGGAGTCCCTGATTGAGCCTGGTGTTGTAGGGAGAATTAAGCTTTAGATCTTCGTCGTTAAGGGTTTTGGGCCACCATTGACAGGGAGAAGAGGTGAGACAGGTTCGGGTGGCCTTGGCATACTGGACGGTGGCGTCGGCTTCCAGAAGCCAGTTGTTTTGGTAGCGCTTAATTAAGATGCCGGCAATTAGAGGCCGATCGGAATTGAATTTAGCCTCTCGTTCGACAATGGAGGCGATGATTAGGGCCTGCTTAAGGGTGAGTTTTTGGTTTTCGTATGCTTGGCGCATCGCAGGGCTAACTTTTTGATTAAAATTGTCCACCATTAGTTGAATCAGTTGTTCGGCGGTTATTTTTTGGGGAACAATGTAGGTGTCCGGGAAGAGATAGCCTCTTTTAGATTGAGCCTGGGAGAGAAAGTCTTGCTTGGGGATAGAGAGATTTTGCCAGACAATTTGGGCTATCTCTTCAAGGCGCAGCCCTTCGGGGATGGTTAGCTTGACATCAAATGTCCCGTGCTGGAAAATTTTGTACATCTCCGCTAAACTCATTGAAGAGCCGAGCTTATAATCTCCTGCCTGGATGCCCAATCCCTTTTTTTGTTGAAGGATGAAGAAGATCTTGGCAAAAAATGTTGACCGGATAAGCTGGTGGTCATTTAATTTTTTAATGACGCTAAATCCGCTTTCGCCTGGTTGGATGGTAAGATCTATCTTTCGGTCTGCGGCGGCGGTGATCGGTTTATAGACAGATTGGTGGTAATGATAACAGGCAAAACCTAGTGTAGTAGAGAAAATAGCGGCTATGATGAGGAAAAAATAAAAAGCTGGTCTGCGGGTCATGCTTGTTTACTTTTAATAAGGATTGACCTGTTGGTAAATCACTAAAGTTTTGCGGTTTTTTGCTTGTTTTGTGTATTTTGGAGGTAATTGTCCAGTATTATTTTGGCGGCAAAGGCGTGCTCCAGGAATTTGCGTTTTTTTTGGGGGACACCTGATTTAATCATTAATGCTACAGCATCGCTGGAGGTTAAGGTTTCATCTGAATAGAAGACTTTTAACCCCAATTTTTCTTCCAAAAAGGCGCCAAAATTTTTAACCTTCTTGGCGCTTTCTTTTATTTTACCATCTTCAAGAGGCAGTCCTAAAACGAGTGATTTAACCTCGTATTCTTTTAAGATTGGCTTGAGTTGGGAAATGATGTGGTCGAAATTCCGGTATAAGACAACCTTCAGCGGGTGGCTGATTTGGTTTTTAAAACCTATCGCCAGGCCAAGAAATTTTTCTCCGTAGTCAATACCAAGGATGGACATTAAAAATAAAGCACTCCTAAAACTGCTATTATCCAGAGAACGGCGGTAATTTGTAGTTTTTTGTCATTTAGGATAATTTCGGTGGGGTCTCCTCCTTTGTTTAGTTGAAAGAGGTTGTAATAATAGCGAAAGATGCCATAGTAGGCAAAGGGAACGGTAACTAAAAGATTTCTCCCGCCGGTGATGGTGAGGGTGCGGCTGTCTACCGTATAGAGGGTGTAGAAAACTGCCAAAGAGGCGGCGGTGACCGTGATCATTTGCTCAATAAATTTAGGGGAATATTTTTCTAAAACCGGCCGGTGATTGGCGGCTTCTTTTTCCAGCAGTTTTAGTTCGTGGTGTCTTTTCCCAAAAGCGATAAATAAGGCCAGCAGCCCGGTGCAGATGGTGATCCAGTGGGAGAGTTCCACTTTGATTACTGCGGCGCCGGCGGCAATTCTTAGTATAAAAAAAAGAGCAAAGCACATGGCGTCTATGATGACTAGGTCTTTAAAAATTTTGGAATAGGCGATGTTTGAGATGAAATAGGTCAGGAGAATAAATGCCAGCCAAGGGGTTAGCAGGCAGGAAGAAAACAAGCTGATTAAAGCGGCGGCAAAGGCGCAAAATAGGGCTGGTTTAATATTTAGTTTGCCTGAGGCGATAGGGCGGTTTTTCTTGACCGGGTGCAGTTTATCCTTTTGAATATCAAGGGTGTCGTTAACGAGATAAACAGCGGCGGACATTAGGCAGAATAGTGTAAAGGTGGCCGCAGTTTTAAAAATGGAGGGGGGGTGGAAGATTTTTTGGGCGAAGAGGAGGGGAGCGAAAATAAAGCCATTTTTTAACCACTGCCGAGGGCGGATGGAGATAATAAGATTTTTTACAGTTTCACTCATGGTTGGTCTTAATTATTATGGCCGGGACATAACTTTAAGATTTAACCGCGAAGCCCGCCGCCTTGGAAGCGGGTGTCACCCCGTTTGCGTCGGACATTTGTCACTCGTTATCTTTTGTTTTACACAATCTTGAATCAAAAATCAAAATTTCATCCCCCGTTTGTTTTCTGCCCTCTTCATTTAAAATTTCTGAATCACCGGTTCGGTGGAGTTTACCGGAGATATTCTTTTTGGTCTGTCCGTGCCTAACTAAAATTAGTTGAGTCATGAAATATTAGGATTGTGGAATTATTGTATGGCTAATACAGGTCCCAACTGTTTTAACCACAAACCGGGTTTAGAATAGAAAGCCTTATTTTAGTTCTTGCAAACGTTCTTGAATTAGCTGAACTTTCCCTCGGTCTTTTTCTCTCCCCGCTTGCTGATAAAACGATAGCTCTGATTCCAAAGACATGCAGGGAATTTTTAATCCTTCTTTTTCAATCCAGACGAGGTGTTTTTTAAAATTCTGAGGGCGAAGCGAATTTTTTTTATTGCTGACTACATGAACTTCAATTCCCTCAATCTGAAATTGAGTTTCTTTATAACCCACCTCTTTTTCTTTAGATACCGTGCTTTTAAAAATTTGGCTTATTTTTTCAATTCCCTCATCATCAGTCAGCAAATCTAAATCACCGGGAATTATTTCAATTCCCTGGAGAGAAAGATTGAATGTACCGAGGAGAGCAAAATCAATCCCGTCAAGTTTTTTCAGTAAAATTTTTAAAACTTTTAAAAATTTTTCCAATTGCTCGTTCATATTTAAAAAAGTATCTAGAGCGGGCGTCATTATTTTTCAATAAATTTTTCTTTTAAGTAGAATCGTAATAGTTTTTTAAGTGGCTCAATATATCCTCTATCCATAAAAACATATTCTAATTTATTTCCTGATATTTTTTCAATAATAATTTTTGTTTGTTTTAAAGTTACTATCTTAATATCCCTATACAATGCATCATTTGTTGCAAGTTGAAGAAATTGGGAGATAGAATTTTTTTTTAACATCTGTTCTCCTTTTTGTCTTATTTCTTCCCTGTTGAAGAAGAAATTTTGAGAGACATAATCAATTTTTCCAACTATTTTATTGCCTCCCGAAACAGGTATTTGTATCATAAGCAATCTGTAATTGGTTAACAATAAAGAGTTTTCTGGAAAATATGTTTTTCCTGATCCTAATACCGAGGAACCCGTAGGTTTGGACATATCTTTAAAATCTGTTGTGGTTTTCATTATTCCAAAAACAGCTCCAACAATTTGTTCATTTTGAAAATTTTTGATTTTATGGTGGGAGATATCTGTTCCTTTATTCTCAAACTGGATATTTTTTATTCTCTTTAATTCCACTGTTGATAAAATAACCATCAATAACATGAAACTTACAAACATTGATGGTATCCAAAATGGGCTTCCAGTTAAGAAGGAAATTAACAATATTATGCTAATTCCGAGAATAAATTTTATCAGTTCGAGCTTTTTTTCAATTAATACATACTCCTGATTTACTTGTGCAAAATTACCAGATTCTTTAAGATTCTTAATCCACTTATACCCGATTAGTTTCATAACAAATTCAAGAACTCTAAAGACAGCAAATACCAAAATTATGTATTTTAGCCATTCTGTTTTAATGGGTAAATTTGAAGGGGTATTTTGAACAACAAAATTTGAGATCTCTGAAGAGAAAAATACAAAAATTAAAGCGATACTTATACCATTTGCGATCACTTTAAAAATAGACTTAATAAATTCCCAATATTCATTTGTAATCAATAATTTTCTGTAACTTTTTGCATCATCTTGAGTCTCTATTGAATAAATTGCTTTAACTTCTTTGATTTTTATATATCCAGCAATTAAAGTTACCACTATCTCAGTTCCAATTAGAATTGCGACAATTGTTGTAGAAATCTTGAAATAAGCCACAAGCACTACACCAAGAATTATCAAGAATATAATATTCTTAACAAGAACAGTAAAACTTAAACTTTCTTTGAGCAATTCTCCTTTTTTTGCTAAATCAGAGAGTTTAGAATCTTTATCAAATGGATTAGGAATTATTTTTCGAATAGCCATAAATTCTATTTAAATATTGATATTTATAATGCTTTTTATTTTTATTTAAGACGCTCGCCCTTTCTAAGTTATAGGTCTTTTTCTTAATTGCACATAATGTCTCGGTGTGTCCGAAGTTTAGGTTAAGAGTGAAGTTTCTGTATTCTAGTTACATCCGCAACCCCCTCAGTAGCTCGTCGAACACCTCTTGTGGGGTTCTGAAATTTAGTCTTTTGCGCGGGCGATTATTCAATTCCCACTCTACGGCTCTAATTTCGCTC
>MZGJ01000027.1 GCA_002084955.1 candidate division CPR3 bacterium 4484_211
CATAGTCATAATGACAATGACCAAGCACCAAATTACAAATTACAAACAAATTCTAAATCCAAAACTCAAATGACCAAAACTTTCCCGTGTTTAGAATTTGGAAATTGTGATTTGGTCCTTGTTTGAGATTTGTCATTTGGATTTGGTTTGACATTGGGCATTTTTAATTGACATTTTACAAACTTGCCCTTTTCAAGGAGCAACTCCTATCGCGTTTGGTGCAAGCGGCCGGCGGTCGGGTGGTTATCCTGCGGGATCTTTTTGGCTCATCTTTGTGCCTCTTTTGGCTAGCTCTGGATTCCTGGTTCTAAATTTTGTGCCTTTAAATAGATGGCAGCTTCCTGGAAGTTCTCGACCGGCAGATAAAGCTGATTAACCAGCTTTTTTAGTTCCTCAAATCTCGGGGCGCTTGGGAAGATAATGATAAAAGAAGGAGGGTTTTCCCTTAAGCTCTTGATTGTTTCCTCAATTCCTTCTGGGTTTGCTTCCGCGTGAAAGTAGTTGGTAAATCGGGTGGCCGGCTTTAAACCCAATTGGCTCAGATCGTAGTAAAGCCAGGGAGCTTCACCGCCTCCCCAGATGAAGACAGAGTGATTGGTGATTAACATTTCTTCCAAGGAGGCCAGCCTATCCAGTATCTTTTGGTTTGAAGCTACATTGTGACCAAAGAAATTGATGTACTCTTGAGAGGTCTTATTACCAGTGACGCGGCTGAGAAAGTTTTGGAAATAGTTGAATTGATTGAATTGATAGGGAATATTTTCGGTTAGTTTTATTCTTTGATTAAGAGGGATGAGGATGAGCAGACACCAAACAACCGGCAGTAGGCAGTGGCTGACCTTGGCTGTTTTAATGCCAAATGCGGTCGTGCTAAGCAGGCAGAGTGGGGGGAAGAGCTGGACAAGGTAATGAGTGTAGGGCCGCAGGCTAAGGGTAGCTGAGATAACCGCTAAAATAAGCCAACCTAGAGAAATTGCGGCGGGGGATAGTTCTTTCTTTTGCCAAAGAAGGTAAATTGCCGTTGAAAAGGCAATGATCCTAAGAAAGTTGAAAACAATTTCCTCTTCAAAAGTGGCCGGATTACTGGAGGTGTATTTGAGGTTGTAAATGATGTTGGCGTAAATAAAATCGCCTAGGCTTCTTTGGGCAAGGAAATAAATTCCGGCAATCACAAGCGGTATTATTAGGCCCAGAGTATAAACTCCCAGAGGACGGCGGAGTTTATTTTGCGTTCTTTTGGGATGTTTGGGAACTGCTTTTTGGTGTTGGCAAGATTTTAGTATGACCAAGTAGCCCAAAATGATCTCTGCTATGGCCACCGGTTTAATTAATGCGGCTGTTCCCAAAAGCAGTCCCGCCGTTAAATAATTTCTAGTCTTTGAGTTTAAATTTTTAACTAGAAAAAAGATTCCCCAGGTACCAAAGACGCTTTCAAAGATTTCTCCATTGGCCATATAGCCTTCCCAAAAGGGAAGAGAGGTAAGAAGGCCGTAGAGAAAAACAGGGGTGAAAAAAATCCAAGTCCCAAATTTCAAGTTTCCAATAGAAAGGGAAAGGACCTTTTGATGGTTGAATAAACGCCGGGCGATTTTGTAGAGGGCGATTTGGGTTAAAATGACCGCCAAACAGGCCAGGAGCCTAGCCCAGAATAAGATGTCAATTGTACTTGTTCGCTCTAGCAGGCAGGCCAATCCGTAGATGAGGAAAAGACCGGGCGGCTTGTGGTCCCAGATATTGGTGTAGAGTTTTGAGCCTTTAAGCCATTGGCTTCCCACGGTAGCATAGATGCCTTCATCAAAATACCAGTGGGGGTCAAAAAAGGTGGGAATGCGCAAAAGAAAGGTGGCGATGATGATTCCTAATAGCAGCCTTTTGAGATTCATTGCATTAAAATGGTCGGGACATAATTTAAAGCTTTAACTGTAACAGCGGGCTCTTGCCGTGTACCGGATGGTACTGCGGTTAATCTGCGATTTGTGTGCGTGATAAGCAAACCTTGTCAAATCAAATCCAAATGACAATTCCCCAAATTCTAAACACGGGAAGGTTTTGGTCATTTAAATTCTGAATTTGTTTGTCATTTGGCGCTTGGTTATTGTCATTATGGCTATGACCCATTCTTGGGATTAAAGCAACAAAGCAATAGAGTAACATGGCTCCGTAAAGAGGGGGATTTTTTCGCTATTTGTACCTTCCTCTCCATCCGTTTATTCTTATTTTTGCAAGCTCCATTAGTGTTTGAAAGGCATCTCTAATAGGGCGGAGACGGCTTTGCGGCGAGTCCAGCCAGGTGACGGGGACCTCTTTTACCGAATAACCTAAGGTGCGGGCGATAAACAAGAGCTCCATGTCAAAAGACCAGCCATTGACTGTAGTGCGGGGTAGAATTTCTTGGGCAGCTTCTTTTCTTAGGAGTTTGAAGCCGCACTGAGTGTCAACAATACCCGGAAGGAGTAGATGTTGAATAAGCCGGTTGGCCAGGCGGCTTATAACTCGCCGATACCAGGGCTGTTTAATTTTAATATCCGATTCCGGCAGATGACGGGAGCCGATAGCCAGATCAAAGTTTTGGAGGACGGAGAGAAGTTTGTTTATCTCTTCAATAGGCGTGGAGTTGTCGGCATCAGTGAAAAGAATGCAGCTGCCTTGGGCATTGAGAGTTCCAGCCCTAATTGCCGCTCCTTTCCCGCGGTGTTTTTTATTCAGTAGTCTAATCTCGGTTAGTGGCGCGCTGGGAATGGGCAGGGAGATGTCTTTGGTTCCATCGGTAGATCCGTCGTCAACGATGATAATTTCCGAGGTGTATTTTTGTTCCTTCAAAAAGGCGCAAATTTTTTTTAGAGTGTTGGGAAGGCGTAGTTCTTCGTTATAGGCAGGAATGACAACAGAGAGATAAGGCTTTTTCATATCCAAATTTTACCAAGTTGGCGCCATGTTTAAAATGTGAAATAAGTTCTGATGGTTAGGCGATTAATTTTTGAGAGCTGTTTTAATATCCGACGGGACGGTTCTCGTTAAAGAGGCAGGCTTGGTGGTAAAATGAGATTAATGAAGTTTTCCAGTTTCGCCAGGTGCCTTAGAGAGCTTGAAAGTACGGCTTCACGGAAAGAGATGGTGGGGATTTTGGCCGAATTGCTCAAAAGGTCGTCGGAAGAAGAGGTGGGCAAGATATGCTATCTTTGTTTGGGACGGCTGGCTCCCGTCTATCGCTCGGTTGAATTTAATGTGGCTGAAAAAACAATGCTTAAAGTTTTGAGTTTTTCCTTTGGCGTGCGTGAGGACGAGGTGCGGAGCAGGTATAAGAAATTGGGAGATTTGGGAAGCGTGGCCGAATTGTTGAGAGGTGAATATCGCGGCGCTGGCAGGGGAGGGGATTTAGAGGTTGCGGAAGTTTATAACGAACTGCTTAGAATTGCCCGAGACTCGGGAGCTGGATCCCAGGAGAGAAAGGTGCACTCATTGGCGGCTTTGTTGAGAAAACTAAGTCCACTCGGGGTGCGGTACTGTGCGCGCATTCCTCTTGGCCAGCTGAGGTTGGGGTTTTCTGATGTAACTTTGATAGAGGCTTTGGCGGTGATGGTGGGAGGAGGGAAGGAGGAGGTGAAATTTATTCGGCAAAAGTTCAATATTAGGCCGGACGTTGGGGAAATTGTTCGAGTTATTAAATTGCACGGTCTGGAGGGATTAAAGGAGGTGGGGGTGGAAATTGGTACACCGATACTGCCGGCTCTTGCGGAAAGGATGCCGACAATGGAGAAAATTGTTGAGAAGCTCGGAGAGTTTGCTGTGGAGCCGAAAATGGATGGGATAAGACTGCAGATTCACCTGAATAAAGCTGTCAACGGTCAGCCGTTGGTTGACAGCTTGGAGAGTCAGCGAGAATTGTTTAATGAGCAGGGCAGCAAGAAGGAAAGTCCTGGAGCTTTGGTTTGTATCTTCTCGCGCAGGTTGGATGATGTAACGGATATGTTTCCGGATGTGGTGGCGGCGGTTCAAAAACTGCCGGTGGACTCAGCTATTATGGACGGGGAAGCTATTGCCTATAATCCGGACACGGAAGAATTTCTGCCTTTTCAGGAGACAATGAAGCGCAAGCGCAAATATAATGTGGCGCAAAAGGCGGCCGAGCTGCCGTTAAAAGTTTTTCTGTTTGACCTTCTTTTTTTAAATGGCAAGTCTTTACTGGAGACGGCTTTTGGAGAAAGACGGCGGCTGTTGGAGAAACTTGTCTTGGACGGTAATCTTCTTATGGCCGCGCGCCATACTAAGGTAAATTCGGCAAGAAAGTTGAAAAAGTTGTTTGATCTTTATATTTCTGAAGGCCTGGAGGGGGTGATGTGTAAAAGGCTGGATTCTCCCTATCAGGCGGGGGCGAGGAATTTTAATTGGGTAAAATATAAGCGGAGTGCGGAAGGGGTTGGACTTCCTGACACGGTAGATGGCCTGGTGATGGGATACTATGCCGGGCGGGGGCAGAGAGCTAAGTTTGGGGTGGGAGCCTTTTTGGCGGGGGTGTTTAATCCGCAGAAAGACCGTTTTGAGACCATTGCCAAGGTGGGTACCGGTTTAACCGATGATCAATGGAGGGAGTTCTCGCGCCGTGTGGGACCCTTGGAGGTTAAAGCTAAGCCGGCCGAATACTGTGTGGCCAAGGAGCTGGAATGTGATGCTTGGCTTAGGCCGGGTCTGGTGGTGGAAATTGACGCCGATGAAGTTACCTGTTCCCCGGTTCATACTGCGGCCAGAGGGTTGAATATTGTTCGCACAGGGGCCGAAAACGGGGCGGGTTTGTCTCTGCGGTTTCCTCGTTTGGTTAGGTTTAGGGATAAGCTTCCCGAAGAGGCGACCACGGTGGAGGAAATTATGGAAATGTATAGAATGCAACAAACTTAACGTTTGTTGTATGCCTACTGCAGGGGGGTTATCGGTTTGGCAGGAGAAGAGGCGGGGGCAGACCCAGTTTCCCTTGGTTAGTATGCCCGGCGCGGGAGATGCTGTTTTGGGGTCATTAATCTATGCTATACTTGAGGTTGATGTGGGAAGGCAAATTTTCCTCAAGAGGGTTTACGCTGGTAGAGTTGCTGTTGGTTGTTGGTTTGTTGGGGATTTTGTCCACGGTGGCTTTAGTGGCAGTAGATCCTGGCGCCAGGATAGCCCAGGCCCGCGATGTACAAAGAAAGGCTGATCTAAGGCAGATTGCCAATGCTTTGGACACGTATTATATTGACCATGAAGAGTATCCTCATCCTTGTGCGCTTGTGCAGGGTTTTGGTGAATGTGCAAGCGCTAATCTTTCCCAATGGCCCGCGGAGCTAAATGTTTTGTTGGAAGAGGGTTATCTAAAGACTTTAGCTGCTGATCCGGTGAATAATGCCTTTGCTTCTGTTTTTCAAACTAATGGCCTGTCATATTTCTATGTAAGTTGGGATGATCCTTCGGTGGGGGCAGTGGCAGGGAAGTACTATATTTTGGGAGCATTTTTAGAAAGAGATGATGACCCGTTAATGTTAGGCAATTTGGGCGGGGGACTTAGCCGGCCTAAGTGGCCGGATTGCAGCACTGACATCGGGTTTGATGGGCGAGCTTATTTACTAAGAAGCTATCAATGTCCCAACGATCCCGAAGGAAGTTTATGATGAAAAAACTATTGCTGACTGTTTTTCTTGCATCCAATTTATTTTTATGGGTAAAAGCCTCGGTGGTAGTTGGGGAGACGATGCCGGAGTTTTATTCTCGGCCTCAGGTGGAGCAGGAAGCAATTAGGAAGGCGGCAAAGGAGGCGGGCATGGATTTGGAAGAGTTTTTAGGCCTAATTAATCCCCAGGTGGCCTCGCGGCCTTTTGATGTTGGCTATTTTTTGATGGCTGCGGCCGCTTTGATTTCGGTGGGTTCGCTGGTTTTGGCGGGGGTTCTGTGGAGAAAGCAAAGAGTGCTGGAGGTAAAGGTTGACTGGTCAATAAATCAGCGAGACGGCTTAAGAAAGGAGCATCTTAAAAAACTTGAAAAGCTCGTGCAGAAATTTCATAGTCAATACGGTATTTACCCCAGCGAGGCAGAGTTTGAAGCTATTAGAAGTAAAGAATGTCCTATGGTTCTTGACCCCTTGGAGGGACAGAAAAGGCCTGAAGGCGGGCGATATTCTTACTACTATACCCAGGTTGATCCGGAGACAAATGAGAGGAATTCTCAGTATTACCGTTTGTGGTGTTTCTTAGAAGATCAGGGGGATCAGGAGGCAAAAGATGCCAAATATATCTTAACTCCCCGCCAATTTTAGCCCCTTTTTCAATTGACTTTGAGGTGAATAGTTGATATTATACGACTAGTTGGGTGGCTCTTTGACAATTAAATAGCAACAGGAGCGTTCCCCAATAATTTTGTTTATTGGGGTTAGATCCGCCTGTGGCGGATCATTGAGCCCTGCACCATTCGGTGCAGGACTAATTCAACCAGTCAGGAACCTGCGCTTGAAGGCTTGGTTTTTGACGGTTATCACTGAGAGTCTGATCCTGGCTCAGGGTGAACGCTGGCGGCATGCCTAAGGAATGCAAGTCGAACGGCCTTGTGCTCTGCGCAAGGCAGTGGCGGACGGGTGAGTAACGCGTAGGAATCTGCCCCTAAGTTAAGAATAGCTCTGCGAAAGTAGAGATAATACTGGATAGCCCTTGTCCTCAGGACAAGGAAATTCCAAACAGAAATTCCAAATCGCAAATCACAAATACCAAACAATATCAAATGAACAAAATCCAAAATTCAAAACATTTTGGAATTTATAATTAGCTAGTTGGTGGGGTAATGGCCTACCAAGGCTACGACGGGTAGGGGGTGTGAGAGCATGGCCCCCCACAGTGGCACTGAGACACGGGCCACACGCCTACGGGTGGTAGCATTCAGGAATCTTGCGCAATGGGCGAAAGCCTGACGCAGCGATGCCGCGTGGAGGATGAAGGCCGAAAGGTTGTAAACTTCTTTTGTCCGATGTAACATCGGACGAATAAGCACCTGCTAACTACGTGCCAGAAGCCTCGGTCAAACGTAGGGTGCAAGCGTTACCCGGAATTACTGGGCGTAAAGGGTTAGGTAGGCGGGAAGGTAAGTTTTTGGTTAAAGCCCCCAACTTAATTGGGGAAATGCCGAAAATACTGCTTTCCTAGAGATAGAGAGGGGAAAGTGGAATTTGCAGTGTAGGGGTTAAATCCGTTGATATTGCAAAGAACACCAAAGGCGAAGGCAGCTTTCTGGCTCTATTCTGACGCTGATCTACGAAAGCTAGGGGAGCGAAAGGGATTAGATACCCCTGTAGTCCTAGCCGTAAACGATCCTCGCTAGATCTATGTCTCATCTTCTGGACAAGGAAATTCCAAACAGAAATTCCAAATCGCAAATCACAAATACCAAACAATATCAAATGAACAAAATCCAAAATTCAAAACATTTTGGAATTTATAATT
>MZGJ01000028.1 GCA_002084955.1 candidate division CPR3 bacterium 4484_211
CCTCCTCCGGAAAAACCACCCCCGCCCCCCGATGAGTAATGCGCGGCCGAAGTTAAAGAGACATTAAAAGAAGACAGCGCACCGCTTAAGCTATTGAGTGCCGCCGTATTAACCACTCCTCCCTGATAACCAATCCCCGTATACCAAGTCGCCTTAACTGCCCGTTCGTCCTGCAAAATTACCGGCAGTATCTTGATAACTCTTTCCGCATTGCCAAAAAGAATGCCAAAAACCAGATATCTCTCCCAAAGCTTATAGGCCTCCGCCGGAACCTTCTTAAAACTGGAAAAATCATCCAGAAAACGCTTTAGAGCCAGCCAGATCTGCGCCTCTTTTTCCCACTCGCGCGTGCGCCTCTTTAAATAGGGATTCATTACAGCCGCCAGAATCAGCAGGGGGACATTAACTATCCCCAAAGCAAGAAGAATTGCCAACCCCCAAAAACGACCAAAAGCTCTATTGCCGTCTTTTTCCATAAAACCCAATTTCTTCCCTTCTTTTTGCACCCGCTTCTGCCAGCCCCTAAACCACCGTTGAAAACCTGCGGGGTGTTTCTTAATCCACTTTTTAAGGTCATCCAGATCCAACCAGCCCCCTTTGCTGTCTATTCGCCGATCCAGAAACTCCCAAACCTGGGCCTCAAACTCCTTTAAACCGTAGGGCTCTTTCTTTAAACAGAGCCGGTTGGTGTAAACCGTCCGGGTGCGCAAAAACCCGCTCTCCACCCGGGCGCGCGAATCTATTTCCAAAAAACCGCGCCGGGCCAAGTCAAAAATGGTCGCCGTTAAAGCCTGCGGAGAAGGCTTGCCACCCTGAGAAAGAAGAACCTGAACCAAAGCCGGTTCTAAATTAGAGGGTAAATCAAAAGAATACTTAGGCACATCGGGGACATCGTAATCTTTGCCCACCCTCCTCCAAGTCTGGTACCACAAAATTAACCAAATAATTAACCCCAAAGGAATAAACCCCAATAGACCAAAAAGGATCAGCCTGCTTACCAATTGGCGGCGTTTTACCGAGGCAATGGTTTCTTTAACAAACCGCTCCTCTTCATCTAAGATTGACTTTAAAGTGTGAGCAGAGGATAGCGGAGCATTTACCTGATCAGGAGGAAAGAGGACTCTCACTTCAACAAACTGCCTCGCCGGCAAACCGGCAACGGTAAAACGGACATTTTGCTCGTCCACAATTTCCGCATCTCCCGAAAGCGGCCCATGTCCAAACACTTTTATATCATCCCTGGAAGCAACTGATTGCAGCAATCTAACTTTAATTTCAACCCAATCCGTCGGCTTCTCCCACTCACCACCAATTAACTGCCAATAAAACTCGGCCACATCGGGATACTCAGTAACCGCGTTAAGAATGCGGTAGGAAATGGTAAAAGTCTTCTGCTCGTTTAGGGCCGAATAAGTCCAGCGGGCCTTAAACAAATTATCCTCATGAGAGGTGGTCACCAAGAGGCTCTTTCTTCCCTCACGGACATTAAAATTAGTAATCTTGGCCTGATAAGTTTTTCCCTGCCGGGTAACTCTTTCCGGTATCCACATAGTAGCCCAGGAAAAGCTGCCGTCAAAACTATAGGTGCGGTTTTCCACCACATCCACCGATCCGTCATCGTTTATCTGGGCAGAAATTTTCACCGAAGGGAAATGATAATCCTTGGCCAAAACCGAAGCGCTAAAGGGAAAGATAAAAAGAAGCAAAAAAGAACAAAATACAGACAGCAAAATAGGAAATTTAAACCGCTTCATGTTTTTATTATACACTTTTTTTCAGAACAACAGGGATCGTCCCTTAAGGGCCGATCCCTAATTAATTGTGTAATGCATTGGAATGCTATAATTGGGAGTAATGCTAAAGATCCTCAGCCGTCTTTTTAACAGCAACGAAAAACAGATTGCCAAACTCTCTCCCTGGGTGCAGCAGATAAATTCCCTGGAAAAATCAACACAATCCCTTTCCAACGAAGCCTTAAAAAGAAAAACTGACGAATTTAAAAACCTGCTCGCCCAAGGAAAAACACTGGAAGAAATTCTCCCCCAGGCCTTTGCCGTAGTCCGGGAAGCCGCCAAAAGAACCGTGGGTCTGCGCCCTTACGATGTCCAGTTAATGGCCGGGATAGTCCTGCACCAGGGAAAAATTGCCGAGCAAAAAACCGGAGAAGGAAAAACTTTATCGGCAGTCATGCCTCTTTATCTCAATGCCCTTACCGGCAAAGGGGCTCATCTGGTTACCGTCAACGACTATCTGGCGCGCCGCGACACCGAATGGATGGGGCCTGTTTACAGCCTCCTTGGACTAAGTGTGGGCTGCCTTAACCATGAGAAATCTTTCCTTTATCAAGCCCCAGAATTAAACAGCAAATCACCTGCTTCACCGGCCGGCGGGCGCCCCCCAGTCTCCACACAAAAGGAAAGCCTGTTGGGCAAAGGACAGTTCCTGCGCGAGGTCTCTCGCCGTGAAGCCTATGCCGCCGATATCACCTACGGCACCAACAATGAATTCGGGTTTGATTACCTAAGGGACAACATGGTTTCTTCTTTAGACCAGATGGTGCAAGTCTGCCCCCGAAACGAAATAGGAATTCACCACTACGCCATCGTGGATGAGGTTGACTTTCTCCTCATCGATCAAGCCCGCACCCCCTTAATCATCTCCGCCCCTCAGCAGAAATCCAATGATCTCTACATTAAATTTGCCAAATTGGTTCCGCAATTACTTCCCGAATATTATGAGGTGGACGAAAAAAGAAAAACGGTTACCTTAACCGAGCTGGGCGTGGCCAAAATTGAAAAAATGCTCCAGGTAGACAATCTGTACGCCGATTTCTCCCTGGCGCATCATCTAGAACAGGCTATTAAAGCCTACAAGCTTTTCCAAAGAGATCGTGACTATATTGTTAAAGACGGCCGGGTAATTATCGTTGACGAATTCACCGGAAGATTAATGCCCGGGCGCCGCTACAGTGAAGGATTGCACCAGGCCATCGAAGCCAAAGAGGGCGTCCCTATTCAAAAAGAATCCAAAACCCTGGCCACCATTTCTTTTCAAAACTATTTTAGAATGTACCAGAAACTGGCCGGGATGACCGGCACGGCAGTAACCGAAGCTGAGGAATTCAGCAAAATCTATCAATTGCCGGTGGTGGCCATTCCCACCAATAAACCGGTTGTTCGGGTTGATCTTCCCGATCAGATTTACAAACACCAAAGGGCCAAGTATTCGGCCGTACTTAAAGAAATTGAAGAAAAGCACCAAAAAGGACAGCCGGTCTTGGTAGGCACCACCTCGGTGGAGAAAAACGAACTTGTCTCCAAACTTTTAAAGCGCCGCCATATTCCCCACAAAATTCTCAACGCCAAAAACCACCAAAAGGAAGCCGAAATAATCGCCCAGGCCGGGCAGAGAGGAGCGGTAACCGTTGCCACCAATCTGGCCGGGCGCGGCACTGATATCAAATTGGGGGAAGGAGTAAAAGAACTAGGCGGCCTGCATGTCATCGGCACCGAGAGGCACGAAGCCCGGAGAATTGACAATCAACTACGCGGAAGAGCCGGCCGCCAGGGCGATCCAGGATCTTCGCGTTTCTTTGTGGCCCTAGACGACGACTTGATGAGAGTTTTTGGCGGCGACCGAATAGCCAAAATGATGGAGCGGTTTAATTTCCCGGAAGATTTGCCCATAGAACATCCTCTAATTACCAAGTCCCTTGAGACAGCCCAGAAAAAAGTAGAAAGCTACAACTTTGACATCCGCAAGCACCTGGTGGAATATGACGACGTCATCAACAAACAAAGAGAAATTATTTACCGTCTGCGGAGAAAAATTTTAGAGAAAAAGTCACTAAAAGAAACAATCTTAAAAAAACTGGCCGGCAAGAACAAAAATTCGGCCTCCCAAATATCCCCAAAGCCAAGCTCGGAAGAATCGTCAGCTCAAAAAGCCTACCTGGCTAAAGAACAAGAACTCGGCCCGGAAACCATGAGAAAACTGGAAAGAGCTATTTATCTTTCCACCTTGGACCAACTCTGGATGGACCACATTGACGCCATAGACGAGCTCCGGCGAGGAATTCAGCTAAGGGGCTACGCCCAGAAAGATCCTCTGGTGGAGTTTAAAAACGAAGCCTTTTCAATGTTTAAACAACTGATGGAGAGAATTAACACCGAGGCTGTTGAGAGAATTCTTAAAGTAGAAATTATTCCCCAAGTCCAATCTACCCCCGCCATAACTTTAAAAAATTTGTCCCTGCATCAAGACACTCCCATCCCTTCCCCTGCTCCTGTCTCCACAAGCCCCTCCACAAAACCATCTTCCAAAAAAGTCGGCCGCAACGACCCCTGCCCTTGCGGGTCGGGCAAAAAATACAAACATTGTTGCGGCAAGAACAAGTAATGGAACCCACTTTGACAATCCCTGTTTTAACCACTACAATTAATCCATGAAAAAACCAATTCGCCCAATCAACATAAAAGGAATCCAAAAAGCTCTCGCCAAACACCCTAACGTCTTAGCCGGTTATCTAACTGGCTCTCAAGCTATGGGCTACGCGGGTCCTGAATCAGATGTAGATATCGCTATTCTTTTAAAAGACCCAAAAGAAGCCCAAAAAAGTTACACCAAAGTATATTTGGAGTTTTATAATCTTCTGGCCGAGTTTGCCGAAAGCACCCTTGACGAAAGAGATCTTGATTTAGTTTTTCTGCAGACCCTTCCCGTCCAGCACCAATACCATGCGCTGCATGAGGGAAAAAGGATTTATACCGCCAACTCAGAAAGGGTGCTAAACTATGAAGAATACATTTATAATCAATACGCTGACCTAAAACCTTATTTTGATACTATCATCGGAGAGTACATCCACACCGTTGCTCATGCCTAAATTACCAAACTTAGACAAAATAATCCTTAACTACTCATTAAACTTGGAGATGTTAGCAAAGCGCATTCGCAAAGTGGATAAGGCCTATAAAAAGCTAGAAGAATTACAAAATACCCCGAGAGAGACCTTTTTTACTGAAAACAGTACCGAGCAATACGCTACCCGCGCCGCCTTACATATGGCCTTACAAGCACTATTGGACATCGTCGGCCACATTCTTACCAGAATCCCTGGAGCTAAACACGAATCTTATCGTCAAAACGTGGAACAGCTTGGGAAAAAAGGCATTCTTTCTGAAGATTTTCTTCCTACGGCAATACAAATGGCCGGATATCGTGGCCGCTTGGTTCACTATTACATAGACATTGACAGTAAAGAGCTTTACGACATTTTGCAGAACAAATTAGAAGATATTACAAAGTTCAAACACCAACTAGTTAAATTCATTAACGAGCATAAAAACGACACGGAATTTTTAATGCAAAGATAACCCCTCCTAAATCTCCTTCTCCCAAAATCGGCCGCAGTGCTTAACCTATTAGCTTTCCTCTAACCCGATGATATTCTTACATTTAGAAATTCATAAAACACATGGCTCGATTACAAACAGCCTTAGAAGATACAGTGAAAATCCCTTCTCTTTCCTGAACACTGTATCACTTCCACTAAATAACGCTCAGGCTTTCTTATTTACCTAAAAACAAAAAAAAGGCGCACACCGTGCGCCCATCCCGTATCTCGCCCGCAAAAGAAGTCAGAATTATTTCACATGGCTTTGGATAACCTCCCTAGCCTCACTCGCCGACTTAGTAATTATCTCCAACTTACTCTCCAGACCTTTTAAGACATCTCTAATTCTCCGAATCTCGTCCTCATCTCTAATCTCCATTCGCTCCCTTATCAATCCTCTTAATACCTCATCAGGAATTTTTTGAAAATTCTTCTTATAATAAACCTTATCGGGATTTTCCGCTAACTCCCTAATCTCCTCCTCCATTTTCTGTTGTACCTCCCCCTCCATCTTCATTAACAACAGATGCCACAAATCCAAGCTAAAAGAAAGTTTCTCCTCAACCGTTAACTTAGGAATAGCTTTTAGGTACAAATCTCTCCTTTTAGGACTAATAATCGCCAGTTCAACTAAATACCCCAATTGTTGATTTAAATCGGATACTGTCGCCATGTTATAAAAATTATACTATACCTCTCACTTCACCTCTTGCTCTAAAGAGGCCTGTAATAAATCAGCAACAAAATTCAAGTATGCAAGAGGGCCCATTAAGGCCAATCTCTTATCTATAGTACGACGGTCTTTCAGATTAAATTTCCTAGAAAGAATCGAATATACCTGCTCATCACTAAACGAAAGCGACTCAGCCAAGCCCTCGATAGATTGACCTTTCCTTGCGTCTAAAACACTCTCCTGAACACCCTTGGGGTCTTCAATAAAACGCAACGCATCTTTTATAGCGACTTCCTTAATCCTTAATCTATAAAGCTGCTCTTCAAGCTCTTTTTTACGAGCTTGTTGTTCGGACGTTAGCCTCCCTTTTCCCATCTTACCCAAGCCCTCAAGTACTCCCTTTATCTGTTCACTAACTCGCCCCTTTAATTCTTCCAGGCTTTCCTTAGATTCAGGTAGTTCTGCCCTAGCCTTATCCAAGGCCACTTCCCGCGCCATTTCGTCTAACTCCTCAGCCGCCATCAAAAGCGCTCATCAGACATAGTCCCTTCTTTGCCACCGATTTCATGCCCCAAAATCCTTTTTCCCGCAACCCTCCTAACCAATGTGTTTAAAACACTTTCTCCAGGTTTCTCCGATCTACCAACCTTCTGAGCACCCACCAAGCCTGCAACACCAACTCCTGCCTCTCCCGCCAAGCGACCCATGGCTCCCATATCTAAACCACCCATAACTCCCGCAGTTAACCCCAAAGCACCCAAAGCGACCGCATTATTCAGCGGCCTGCGTGCCATTCCACCAACAAAATTCCACGCCTTAGCCTGCCATCGAGCTTTCTTCCCCTTAGCCTTCACCTCCCTGTAAGCCTCCAAACTCTTCTCTCTCAACCAACCGTCCAGCCTCTTTACCTTCCCCCACAAAGTATCCCGCTTACGACTCTCTTTAAAGCCCGTGAGATTAAAAAATATCTCCTCCCGCGATTTTCCTATCTCCTCCAATAACCTTTCCCCTTTCCTTGTTAAGACATCCCCATCATAAAGGTTCTCTTGCTCTGCCATATCCGACTTGGGGTCCATAATCTGTGCTTCCAAATACTTAATACCGAGATAATATTGAGCCCTTTGATGCGCACTAAACTTTTCCGCTCCTCCCTTTTCCCTGGTAAGCTGAGCTAACATTACCTCGATGTCAGGAACCGACTCCGCATCCAAGTCGGGATCCCCAAATCTTTTAACTAGGTAGCTCCTAGCGGCTTCCAAAATACCATCAGCACGTTTTACAGCCGCCTCATCTAGAGAGCCTACTTTTTCACCATAAACTTCTCCTCCCCAATGGGAGGTCTTACTTTCCTCTTCTTCCCTTTCTTCTGGGGAATAAGTATTTTTAATGGAAGATATGTCAAAACGCCTAGACATAAGCTAAAAGAGTTTCTGAAGTTCAAAGAGAGCTAATAAGTATTTAGCCCTCAAACTAAACCACTTTGAATTCTACCACACGAGGGAAAAAAAAGTCAACATTGTGTTGTGCGGTGTCCAGGACATACTATACAGTTTTTAAGATTTGATTACCGCGTATACGTGGACCAAGTGTTAAAATTAGCAAAAACTGATTACCTCACCGCAAAGGGGGTGAAGAAGTATGAAAACTGGACACCATTCCCGTCTAACAACGGGAATAATTGACTACAAGCAACTAAGAAAGGTTAATCCAGAAACAG
>MZGJ01000029.1 GCA_002084955.1 candidate division CPR3 bacterium 4484_211
GGAATTTCTTTAGAGCCTGGCTCTGGGGAATTGGTGAACCTTTAAACAATTCCCCACAAAAAACCGAACTTTTAGGACGGGAAAAGAAAAGTTTATCGGAGAGACCCAATTCCGAGATCAAGCTAATAATTGACCGGTCAGAAGTAAAAATATGGTGAAAAAAATGTTCTAGGCTCCAATCCCAATCCGATTCCCTAAAACCCGCCGTCAGCCCGCCGGCATGGCCTTCTCTCTCAAAAACAGTTACCCGGTGTCCGTTTTGCAAAAGGCGATAAGCGGCCGTCAAACCCGTCAACCCTGCTCCGATAATGGCAATACGCATGAGGAAATATTAGCACAATTAATTCTCAAACCAGGCGTCGGCCACCGCCGGAAGGTAAACAACAACCTCCCACAGCTTTTGATTTGGAACCTCCGCCAACCCCTCAAAAACAAAAATTGGCAAAAGGTGTTTTTGCGGGGATTGGGATTCAAAATAGGCCAGGTATATTTCCTGAATCCGCACTTTCTCGACCTTAGGAGGAGAGTAGTCCCGATAGAGGTCTGCCTCTTGAGGTTTAAAATACACCACCGCGGCCCCCTCACCTCCCAACTTTTGCCAAGCCTCTGTGGAACTTAAAATAGGATAGGTAGAACCCTCATCGGTTTTTATCTCCCAATTTTGGTAATTAATAAGAGGAAACTGCTCGTTGGGATCCCGATACACCCCAATTACATAAACCTGAACCAAACCCTCCTTGGGGCGAGGGCCGTAAACTTGATAAACTTGATTATCAACATCGATAACTTTACCAAAATCAACTCGTACAAGCTGGGCTTGGGAAATACTTTCGACCCTCTCCAGCATTCCTTTTTGTATTCGAGCGAAAGTTACCTCTCTACAGCTAAGAGTAACCCCGGCGGGGCTGAAACGAGAAAGAAGATTAGAGGCGGCTCTTTCCGCCGAATCCTCCAAAGGAGCTGTACCCAGTGGCAAGCGAACTCCCAAAAAATTCAAGTTTGTTTTTAAAGAAAAATTTTGACTAACAATATTCATCTCTAATGTACGAAGGCTATCATTCCAACGATATTCGTTAGGCGCCAATACTTGGGGGGCCGATGAAAAGCCCATGCTCTGAGCCAGAATTTGGGCAGACTGTTCGGTAAGCGGCGTAGCTGGTACTTTAGCTAAGGGAAAAACCGGCAGACGATCGGGGGTCATAGGCAAACGCCCAGTAGGTGTATCAAGAATATACTCCCACTCCGAAGAATCGGCATCTACCGCAGCGATTTTTTGTGAGGGTAATTTCCCAAATGCAACTTCGGGAGGAGGTTTTTGAGGCGGAAAGAAGTGGCGGTAGACCGCAACCCCGGTTTTCCAACCTACCCGACCCACCGTCAGCGCTAAAACCAACACAATAGTCGTAGCTACAGCTCTGCGGGTAAATTGGGCAGTTTGAGTAAGATTCATGGCAGTTAGGCAGTCAGACAGTCTGGCAGTTAGGCAGTTTCGCCCAGCAAGCCGCCCTGGATTTATCTTAGCACAGGAGTTCTTTTTCTTTCCAGCAGAATTCGACGGGTTGGTCTGCTATAATTCAACCAATGCCGAATAACAGCAAGTTCGCAACAATTCGTGTTCGCTCCGCACCCAGCCCTACAGGGCGGCCGCATATTGGAACGGCGTATAACGCCCTATTTAATTATGCTTTTGCCCGCAAACATGGGGGTAGGTTTATTCTGCGGATTGAAGATACTGATCGTACCCGCTATGTTCCCGAAGCGGAAGTGGAGATTTTTGAGGCCCTACGGTGGCTGGGTTTAGAACCGGATGAGTCGCCAGAGAATGGTGGCGAATACGGCCCATACCGCCAGTCGGAGCGGTTGGAAATATACAAAAAATACGCGCAAGAATTGATAAACACGGGGGCCGCTTACTATTGTTTCTGTTCCAAAGAACGGTTGGAGGAAGTGCGGCAAAAATGCAGTCAAGAAAAACAACCGCCAATGTATGATAGCCATTGCCGTAAGCTTGATCCCCGCGAAGCTAAAGACAGGGCCAAGGGCGGCGAATCTTATGTGATTCGCCTCAAAGTACCACAAGAAGGGGTTACAAGATTCACTGATTTAGTCCGGGGGGAGATTGCAGTCGAAAACCGCTGTATTGATGATCAGGTACTTCTGAAATCGGATGGCTTTCCCACTTACCACTTGGCCAATGTGGTCGACGACCATTTGATGGAGATTAGCCATATTATCCGCGGTGAGGAGTGGCTTCCCTCGGTTCCCAAACATATTTTGCTTTACAATGCTTTTGGTTGGAAGCCGCCTATTTATGCCCATACCCCACTCCTGCGCGGCAAAGATAAATCAAAACTAGGAAAAAGACACGGCGCTCTGCCAGCTTTGGATTACCGCGAACAGGGGTTTTTGCCAAAGGCAGTTCTCAACTACTTAGCCCAGCTCGGTTGGACACACCCCGAGGAAAAAGATCTTTTTGATCTTTCGGAGATGATAAAAAAGTTTGAGCTAGCGGATATCAACACCACTGCTCCAGTTTTTGATGCAGAAAAGCTGACGTGGCTTAATGGGAAGTGGATCAGGAGTCTATCAACAGAAAGGCTAGCAGAAAAAGTCAAAATGTGGTTGGAGTACAAACCAACTTCGCGTCATCCTGAGGAAGCCGTGGCGACCGAAGGATCCCAAGGAGATTCTTCTCCGCCAAAGGCGGATCAGAATGACGGTAAAACAACAGACTTATTGGGTCTTGTTCCGTTGATTCAAAAGCGAATGAAAACTTTAGCGGACTTTGAACCAATGACTGATTTTTTCTTCGGAGCGCCAGAGATTAATTCAGAACTCTTGACCCAAAAAGGCCAGACTAAGGAGGGAATTAAAAAGATGCTAGAGACAGCGATGGAGATTATCAACCAAATCGGAGTTGGTGACAGAGATCAGCTCGAGAGTAAGTTCCGTGCTAAAGCCGCCGAAAACAGCTGGAAGATGGGCGAGCTTTGTATGGCCGTTCGGGTAGCCATCACTGGCAAAACTGTTTCCCCGCCGCTTTTCGAATCACTAGCAATTCTAGAAAAATCTGAAGTCTTGAAGCGCCTGCGCACGGCGGTCGAATATCTTTAACAGGAGTTACGCCGTAATTTACAAAAACACTGTAGCTGCAACATCGTACCTGCCCCGTCGGCGAAGCCGTTTTCGGGGTGCCGCCTCTGGGGTTTCTTGTAGCTGCGGCATCCTATGCCGCCACCGAGGCTCTGGGGCTTCTCGTAGCTGCGGCATCCTATGCCGCCGCCGAGGCGCGATAGCCTGCCCGCCATTGGAGGCGGGGATCGCGCGGCTACAAGAAATTCGATTCCGAGGGCGTAACTCCTGTTTAATTTCAATGAACAACCAACCTAAGAACACAAAAATAATTGCCACCATCGGTCCCAGTTCGGAAGACCTAACCACATTGAAGGACTTGATCCGAGCCGGAGCCGACATTTTCCGATTTAACCTGAAACACGGCACCATATCATGGCACAACCAGATTATAGAAAAAGCCCAGAAAGCGGCACAGAGTATAAACAAGAGCATTCAAATTTTAATAGATATACCCAGTCTCCAACTACAAGAGGGTATTGATCTGGCTATCAATACAAAAGCGGCGTATGTCGCTCTCTCTTACGTTAAAACCGCCATAGAAATTACCAAACTAAAAAAAATGGTTAGCCGCGCCGAACCGCCAATTGCAGTTATTGCTAAAATTGAAACTAAAGAAGCACTTGATAACTTCTCGGAAATCCTTCAAGAAACCGATGCGATTATGGTGGCTAGAGGAGACCTAGGCCGGACAATTTCAATTGAAAAGGTACCATCGGTACAAAAAGAAATCATTGCCGCCTGTGGCAAAGCCGGCAAGATGGATATCGTTGCTACTGAAATGTTGCTTTCGATGACCGCCAATAAAATACCAACGATGGCCGAGGTTTCCGATGTAACCAACGCTGTTCTTGAAGGAAGTGATGCTGTTATGCTCTCTGAAGAAGTGGCCACCGGACAATACCCAGTAGAAGCGGTAAAAACAATGGTCGAGATAGTTTGTGAGGCGGAGAAACATTAAGTGGTTGTACATCGTTGTAGATAACATTAGAACTGTATTCCAAGAGACTACAAAGTATGGCCATATCCCTGATATTACCCACAAGTGTAATTGTAAAATATTTTACCCTGATTAGAGTCCAACTCCCCCGTAAGTTAACAGGTACTTGACATATACCCTCGGTGGGTATATCCTACTCGTTGGAGTATTGTAAACGTATGAGAGAAAATACCATAAACCAACGTTTAAATATCATAAAGGGTCAGGTTGGCGGTCTAGCCGATCTAATAGAGGGGGGAGAGAGTTGTCGTAAAATAACAGAACAATTTTATGCAATTAACGCTGCTTTGAAAAAGGTAATTGAGATGTATTTTAAAGAAAATTTAGCTACTTGTTTAAAATCCGTTAACTTTAAAAAGAGAGAAACAATTGAATTTTTATTGAAAGAGATAATTAAAAGTAAGTAATCACTAAAGTTTTGCACTTTTGTCATTCTGAGGGAGCGGGGCGGCCGAAGAATCCCATTTTAAAGGTTTTTTGATTTTATGAGATTCTTCGCCTCGGAGACTTGGGGCTCAGAATGACAGTGAGAATTCAAAATCTGCAAAACTTTAGTAATCACTAAAATTAAAACTATGTCAAAAACAATTGAAGTAACAAGTCAAAATTTTGAAAAAGAAGTCCTGCAATCGGATATTCCTGTTTTGGTAGATTTTTGGGCGCCGTGGTGCGGACCCTGTTTAATGATGGGTCACGCTCTGGAAGAGCTCTCAGAAGAGCTTGACGGTAGGCTAAAAATAGCCAAATTAAACACGGAAACTCCAGAAAATCGAACTTTGGCTTCTCAGTATCAAATCCGAAGCATTCCCAACATGAAGCTTTTTAAGAATGGCCAGGTAGTTGGAGAGTTTATCGGGTTGCGACCGAAAGAATCTCTTAGGGCAGAATTAGAAGCGGAACTCTGAAGAATAACAGTACGAAGTGAAGAGTACAAACTTGCAAAATATGCAAATATCTAACAAGAAAATAAAACAACTTCTAGGTTTAATTGTGCTACTTTTCGCTTTGGGAGTTTTCCCGGTTGGAAATGTTCTTGCCAAAAATCCTCTACAACAAGAGGATACCTGCGCTGTCTATTTTACTGGAACTGGCTGTCCTCATTGCGCTAAGGTAAATACATTTTTCGAAGACTTATTTGAGAAGTACCCAAACTTAGTAATAATCAAATATGAGATTTACCAGCAACAGGAAAACGCTCCACTACTTTCCGAATATAATAACAGCTATGGTTCCGGTTTAGGCATTCCTCTTTTGATTTTTGGCAAGGATAAATTTTTACACGGTGATGTGCCGATTATTGAAAGGGCATCTGTGTTTCTCGATCAAAATACGGCTAATCCCTGCCCTTTGGCCGACGGAAAATCGATTGCCTTTGAAGGCCTGAATATCGCTTCTCTTCCGGGGCGGCCGAAGATAGCAACTGCAGTAGGTTGTGAATTAGGTGGAACCCAAAATGAAGAACCAACAAAAGATGAAGATCTTACTTTGACTAAAATCTTTTCTCTAGCGGCGGCCGACGCTGTTAACCCTTGCGCTTTATCTATTCTGACAGCGATGCTTTTAGCTATTATGACTTACAACCCCAAGAAAAGGCGGAATATTCTGCTTGCCGGGTTGGCTTTTACCACGTCGGTCTTTGTGATGTATACCTTTTATGGCTTAGTAATCATTCGTTTTTTCCAATTGGTCAAAGCTCTAACCAGTATTCGACTTTTTCTGTACAAGTTCTTGGGGGTCGTTGCAATTGTTTTAGGACTTCTAGATATTAGAGAATTTTTGTTAGGTCACTCGGCCTGCCACGTAGTTCCTAAAGTTGGGAAACTCCTTTCTAAGATCACCAGCCCTACTGGGGCCTTTGCGATCGGCGCTTTCGTAACGGTATTTCTTCTACCGTGCACAATCGGGCCCTATGTTATTGCCGGAGGTATTCTTTCAACCATTTCAATACTCAAAACACTTCCTTGGCTTGCACTTTACAATCTGATTTTTGTATTACCAATGGTAGGAATTACTATCGTAACTTATTTCGGTTTTTCGACAGTGGAAAATATCTCCGGCTGGCAGGATAGAAATCTAAAATACCTTAACCTTGCTGCGGGTTTGATTATTTCTGTCTTAGGATTGGCGATGCTTTTGGGGTGGGTATAAAGGGTGAATAAACAAACAAAAATGTGCGGGTTTCCAAATCTGTATTGGAAGTTGCCCGGGAGCAACTAAGATAGAAGGGGACAGCAAAGCAGAAATTGCTGACCAGGATAAACTGGAGAAGTGTGGGGGCGAAAGTCCTTGTCCTTTTAACGCGATAGAAAGAATAGATGAAGAACTAAAGTTTTGCACTTTTGTCATTCTGAGGGAGCGGGGCGACCGAAGAATACTACCGCCTCTAATAATTTTCATCAGATTATTACTGCTTATAGTGAGGGGGCAATAGCAAATAATGTTTAGCAAAAAAATATTATGAACAGTAAAGTCAAGAAAATCACAATTTTACCAGGAGTAAATAAATTCGGTGAAAAAGAGCATTTCGAAAGAATTGATATAAAAAGAGGGGAGGTCGTAACCATTGTTGGGTATACTGGGGCAGGAAAAAGTCAGCTTCTTTATGATCTTGAAAGGCTGGCTCAAAAAGATACCAAAAGTAAAAGAAAAATTTTAATTAACGATAAAATCCCTGATAAAAAATTAAGATTTGATCCGAAAAAGAAATTGATTGCTTCATTGGGCCAAAGCATGAATTTTTTTACGGATATGCCCGTTAAAGACTTTTTACAATTACATTTGGAATCTCGCGGAAAGAAATCAAGACAAGGATTAATTAAAGAAGTAATAAGAGAAGCTAATAGAATTACAGGAGAGCCGATTTCCCCTAAAATGAATTTACTTAGTTTGTCTGGTGGTCAAAGCAGAGCTTTAATGGTCTCTGATATAGCTAATATCAGTATTTCTCCTATTATTTTAATCGACGAAATAGAAAATGCAGGCATAAAAAAAGAAGAGGCAATTAAGATTTTAGTAGAGGAGGGAAAAATTGTTCTAATTGTTACCCATGATCCTTCTTTAGCTTTGAATGCTGACAAAAGGATTATAATTAAAAATGGTGGGATCGTTAAGATTTCTAAAACTACTTTAAAAGAAAAGGGGATTGCTTGCTACCTCAACTGGATAGAAAATTATGAGTTGGATATAAGAAAAGAAATAAGAGAGGGTAAAGAGATTAAGAACGTAGAAATATATTGTGAGCCACTTAAATCTAAAAACAAAATAAAGAGATGAAATTTATAATTTTTGCAGGAACACCAGGATCAGGTAAAACAAGCGTAATTAAATATGTGGTTCAGGAACTAAAAGACAATTTTAAATTATTTTTTGCTAAGTTTGATTGTTTACAAACATTAGATAATGAACGAATTGCTAAGCAGTATAAAATCCCAACTACTAAAAAACTAGCTGGAGAACTCTGCCCTGATCACTATACTGCTTTAGAGATACCAAAGATAATTAAAGAAAACCAAGATAAAGACATTATTATTTTAGAAACCGCAGGTTTATGTCTTCGTTGCTCTCCTTATGTTAAAGAAGGATTAGGGATTAATGTTCTGGATATTACTTCTGGCGATCCTTCCCGCTACGGGCCGATTTTAACTGACGCGGATATAGTTGCTATTAGCAAAGGAGATCTGGTTTCTCAAGCAGAAAGAGAAATTTTTAGAGCGGGGGTTTTAAAAGTTAATCCCGAGACAAAAATAGCAGAAGTTAATGGACTTACAGGAGAAGGAGTTATTGATATTGTAAAGTATATAGAAAAATTTTCTAACATTAAAAGCGAGAGATTAACATTAAAACATTCTATGCCTTCGGCAGTTTGCGGGTATTGTTATGGAAATAAGATTATTGATGAAAAAGAAACACAAAAAAGGTATTTGGCTGGAAAAGAGTTAAAGAATTTAATTCCTAATTTAAATTGTGGAAAGTGCGGTTTTAAGTCTTGTAACGAGTTCATTAGAGCGGTATTAGACGGAAAGGCAAAAAGAGGGCAATGTCCTTTTATTAAAAAATGAAATTTAAAATTGACAAATCGAAATGTGCTGGTTGCGGGGCTTGTCTCCAGGCTTGCCCCTACGGAGCAATTAAAATGGGAAAAGATGGGAAAGCTTTTATTGATCAAAGTAAATGTAAAAAGTGTGGAACATGCAAAGAAATTTGTCCCTTTAATGCGATAGAAAAATATCAAATAAATGAAAAAAGCATTTAATGGCTGGCTCTATAGCAAAATAGAGAAACTCGGGGAGAACCCGTTTAATTATCTTGGGTGTAGAGGGAAGGACGAGAAATTTGTTAATTTTTTAACTTGTGCCTAAAGTAGAGATGCAAAGAAAAGCTAAACTTACAATAGATACCTACGGGTATGCCCGTGGGTATCTATTGCTTCCAGCAGTTTGGGGTAAAACTCCCCCAGACGATCTCGAGGGACATCTAATCCTTTGAGTAGTCCTAGTGAGCTAAGGAACTCCCGCTGGTAGTGTCC
>MZGJ01000030.1 GCA_002084955.1 candidate division CPR3 bacterium 4484_211
CCTTTGCGGTGAGATAGTCAGTTTTTGCTAATTTTAACACTTGGTCCACATATACGCGGTAATCAAATCTTAAAAACTGTATAGCATGTCCTGGACACCGCACACTGCCGACTTGACATTGGCAGGCAAAGCCTCTATAATCAACTCCGATAAGTTATCCAAGACATTTTATCAACCCCGGTAATTGCTTATCCCTAAACTTAATTTAGCTATTTGTAGAAAACTAACCTTTCTGTGCCTAAGTTAAGATTGGGTATAGGCAGATGCCGGGGTTTTTAAATAACAAGCATGACCAACCAAAAAAATACCAAAAACCTCATCACCAAAGAGGGATTGGAAGAATTTAAAAAAGAATATGATGAACTGGTCAGCAGCAAGCGTCCCCGTGTTCTAAAACGGGTTAGTGAAATGCGTTCATTGGGAGATCTCAAAGAAAATGAAGCCTACCACGCCGCGCGCAAGCAACTTGCCTTTATTGACGGCCGCATAAAGGAATTAGAATACATCTTTAAAAATGCACTGGTTTCAAACAAAAATAAAGGGAGCACCGCCCAAATAGGATCGTCTATTAAACTGGAGGTGGAAGGACAGCAACAAAAGATTACTCTGGTAGGAGAAAGCGAAGGCAATTTAAGTCAGGGAAGAATTTCGGTAAGCTCTCCTTTAGGCAGGGCAATACTCGGAAAATCACCGGGAACAGAAATTAAAGTGGAAGCGCCGGGAGGAGAAATTATTTATAAAATTTTGGAAATTAACTAACATGCCGACCAGCAATCACATTTTTACCCCCAGCGGGTATCAACAAATTAAAAACGAATACTGGGAGCTTAGTCAGAAAAAACGCCCCGAGGCACTAAAAAGACTCAAGGAAGCCCGGGGGATGGGCAACTTAGAGGACAACCTCCAATACGATGCGGTTAAGTCCGAACTGGAGCTTATTGACGCCCGCATTGCCGAGCTGGAGGAGGTTATGAAAAATGCCAAAATTGTTCAATCACAGAACCAGCAGACTGTTGGGGTGGGATCATCGGTAACTGTAGAAATCGACGGAGAAAAAGAAGTCTACACTATCGTTAATCCCTTTGAAAGTGAACCGACCGCAGGAAAAATTTCCTACGAATCCCCTGTGGGCAAGGCTTTAATGAACAAGAAGGTCAATGACGAGGTGGTGGTGAATTTGCCTCACGCCACATTGAAGTTTATAATTGTAAAGATAGAATAGGAGGAGCCAAGACCAAGAGTACATTCGGCCATATATTATTGCTGAACATTATGCGCATTTTTGTCGGCGGGGCCTGGGACCCTAAAAGAGCCAAACACTTTAAAGAAGAAATTATTGAATTGGGACGCCTCCTGGCAGTAAGAGGCCACGATATTATTTTAGGCCCCGGTTCGGGAGTTGTGCGGTACGTAATAGACGGATTTAGAAATGTAGCTGATAGAAAAGGCAAGATAATCTTTTATCTTCCCAAGGAAAAAGAGCTCGTCAGAACCGGCGAGGAATTATCCCCTTTCGCCGATGAAGTTATCAGGACCCATGACAGCTACCTAACGCGCGTGGTAAGAATGATCGAGGCCGCCGACGGGTTTGCCGCAATCACCGGCGCCGCCGGCACGCTTTACGAGATGATCGGAATGATGTTTATGAAAAAACCGGTTACCATTCTTCAAGAAAGCGGAGGAGCCTCCAATGCGGCTTGTTTTTTAGGCGGCATCTGTGAATACGTCAAGGTCGCCCGCACTCCGCAAGAGATGATAGACTACCTGGAAAACTCCAAGATTGAAACCAATATCCCCGAAGAAGGTATTGATTGGTACGATGTAGCCTCACCGGAAATTAAGAAAAAGGATGCCTGAACCGCTGGAAGAATTAAAAAGAGTTCGTCTTTCCAAACTTAACTATCTTCGTGAAAAGGGGATTAACCCCTATCCCGATAAATGGGAGCCTCTTAAAAACCGCATCAAAAATTCTGCCTGCCGCAAGCTAAAACTAAAAAGCAGTGTAACCGTGGCCGGCCGACTAATGAGTTGGCGAGAGCACGGCAAAATCATTTTTGGCAACCTGCGTGATGATACCGGCGATATTCAGATCTGTTTTAAAAGGGATATTCTGCCAGAAGATAAATTTGGCCTTCTGGAGTTTTTTGATTTAGGCGACTTCCTTGGTATTCAAGGGGAACTTTTTAAAACCAAGACCGGAGAACTTACCGTTTTGGTAAAAGACTTTAAACTGCTCAGCAAATCCCTGCGCCCTCTCCCTTCGGAATGGTACGGGCTGGAGGACAAAGAAATTCGCTACCGTCAGCGTTATGTTGATCTAATTCTTAACCCTAAAGTTAAAGAGGTTTTTTTAACTAGGTCCAGGGTTGTTTCGGAAATGCGGCATATTTTGGACACAAACGGCTTTATAGAGGTAGAAACACCTATCCTGCAGCCTGTCTACGGGGGCGCCGCCGCCAAACCCTTTATTACCCATCACCGCGCCCTAGATATTGACTTATATCTAAGAATATCCAATGAACTCTACCTAAAACGGCTGATTGTCGGCGGATTTGAAAAAGTTTATGAAGTCTCTAAGGATTTCCGCAATGAAGGCATAGACCGCCAGCACAATCCGGAGTTTACCCAAATTGAATTTTATTGGGCTTATGCCGATTACGAGAGGCTAATGGAGTTTAGCGAACAGGCAATTGCCCAAGTGCTTAACAAAGTTATAGGAAGTACGGAAGTCACCTATCAAAACAAAGAGCTAAACTTTACCCCCCCCTGGCCGCGGATCAGCTTTTATGAGATTTTCAAAAAATATACTGCCATAGACTTGGAGAAAGCCAATACCGAAGAAAAACTGCTGGATAAAATCCGAGAGAAAAAAATTAACCTGGATCTAGCCGGTGTGGCCGGTTTTGGCCCCCTGGTGGACAAATTGTACAAAGAATTTTGCCGGTCCAATATAATTCAACCCACCTTTCTAATCGACTATCCTCAGGAAACCATGCCCTTGGCCAAACGCAAAGAAAACGAACCCCGCAAAATCGCCTGTTTCCAGCTAGTCTCCGCCGGTCACGAACTCATTAAAGCCTACAACGAACTCAATGACCCCCTTGACCAAAAAGCCCGCTGGCAAATCATGGAAGAACTGGCCAAACGGGGACTGGAAGAGCACGAGGTGGTTGATAAGGATTACATCCGCGCCCTAGAATACGCCATGCCGCCCACGGCTGGCTGGGGCATGGGCATTGACCGTTTTGTAGCCCTCATCACCAACCGCCCCTCTTTAAAGGAAGTTATTCTCTTCCCCACCATGAAGCCAGAACAAGCCTAGTTCGCCCTCGCCAAACCGGCGGCAACTCCCTGAAAGACATTGTGGAAAACAATTTCACTTTCGGGGAAAATCGAGCGGAGACGTTTTTGAACCAAAGGAGTATAAGAAGCACCTCCGGTGCAAACAACAACCCCAACTTCCGTAAATGTTTAGGTTACCACTAAAATCCGGCTTTCCTGTAAATTTAAAAAATGTCTTGGGCATGCTCTTGGTATTAACTGCCGCTCTGGGAAGCTATTTTCTTATCGGCAATCCTCCTCAGGCGGAGACCGTTACCTGGGGGATAAACTTCTCTCAAAAACACGCCGAATACCTGGGGCTCAACTGGAAACACGCCTATTCTGCCTTCCTTAAGGATCTCAACGCGAGGAATATTAAAATCGCCACCCACTGGGACCTGCTGGAACCGCAAGAGAACAGCTTCTATTTTGACGACCTAGATTGGCAAATAAGACAGGCAGAAGAGCATCAAGTTCAGCTCACTTTGGCAATCGGAATGAAAACACCCCGCTGGCCAGAATGCCACATTCCCAACTGGGCAAAAGACTTAGACCAGGAAACGCAGCAAAAAGAAATTCTAAAACTGTTAGAAAAAATCGTTACAAGATACAAAAATTCAAAAGCCATTAAATACTGGCAGGTGGAGAACGAGCCTTTCTTCCCCTACGGGGATTGCCCGTGGGTGGATAAAAAGTTTCTTAAAGAGGAAGTTGCTCTAGTTAAATCCCTAGACACCGTACACCCGGTAATTGTTTCCGATTCCGGGGAAGGATCTTTTTGGATTAACGCCGCCGGATATGGAGATATTGTGGGGACAACACTTTATAAAAAGGTTTGGAGCCGGCACCTTAAAAATTACATCTACTATCCTTTCCCGCCAATTTTTTATTGGCGCAAGGCACAGATTGTCAAAAAATTATTTAACAAGAAAGTTATTTGTGTAGAACTTCAGGCCGAGCCCTGGGGACCAACCCTGCTCTATGACGCTCCACTTGAAGAACAGACTAAATCCATGAACCCACAGCAGCTTGCCAACATAATAAGCTTTGCCAAGCAAACCGGTCTAGACGAATTTTACTTTTGGGGCGCAGAGTGGTGGTACTGGTTAAAAACTATCCACAACGACACTCAAATCTGGAAGCTAGCCAAACAAACTCTGGCCGCCTAAAAAAGCGGCAATATACATTGTTAGCTCAACCTGCATTTACATTATCCCTTGCCCCAAAGAATTAGATAAAATTTATTGAGAAAAAGGACTGCCTACCGGTCAATCAGTTTTTGCAAGCTTCATCTGGCGGTACTGTTTGGACGAAATTTTAGCCTTTTTTGAGCAAAATTCAGAGGATCTTGCGGATTGAACCCCGCCCAGCGTTTCCGCCCGCCTTCAGCGGGCAGAGCAAGCAGGCAAAAATTCCTTCCCCCAGACCTCCCTTCCGCCCGCCCCGCACCCGCCTGTCGGCAGACAGGGAAGGCGACCTTTGGACTTCCCGATTTCAAGTTTTTCTAATCCGCCAAGGGCGGATTGCTCGGCTTCGCCAAGTTTGGCGGCAAATTCTTTTAATTTATCTTTGAATAAATCGATTCAATAAAATTCTTAATTTCAGCCTGAGAATCCATTTCCTCCCACTCGGCTTTTGTCATCTGTGTAAAAACCCTAACGTTTAGTCCAGATTTAAAATCACTACATATTCCCAATTCTTTTAAGTGTTTTTCAACATCAGTATCATCATTTATTAATATTTCGCAAGACTGGATCTCCTCTATTTTAGGATTTTGTGAATTTTCTCCCTCTTTTTCTCTAATACTTGAAATAATGCATTCTTTAATTCTATTTGGATGACAATAATTTTCAATTTCTCTTTTATCTAACTTCTTAAAATCAGCACCATCACTTTCACACCTAGCTTTTATTCTTTCGCGCCACTTGTCTTTGCCATCTTTCCCATCATCACCATCAACTAGTACAGAATACAAGTTATTCCCTTTCAATTTTGTAAATAAATTTAAATCAGCATAATTTTTCAACGACCCCCCACCTCCAATAACACAAAGTATGCAATCTCTTTCTAAATCTTTATTAAGAACAGTCTTGGCATAAGCGTTTAAAAAGTAAACATCATCTCTTCCTTCGACAAATATTAGATACTTAATATTTTTTAATAAATTATAATCTGGTTTAATTCCTAATTCATTTATAATTTTTTCAATGATATCAGCCCCACCTTTTTGGTAGTGAGAAATTCCTTGATCGTCTTTAGTAACTAAAATCGAATTTTCTCCATTTGTTGCACCTGCAAAAACAGGCGAGTGTGTTGTTAAAAAAAATTGAGAATTTTTCGATATTCTAATTATTGAATTAAGTAAATCCTCTTGTGCTGATGGATGTAAATATGTTTCTGGTTCTTCTATAGCGAAAATTTGATTAGCTACGTTCTTCTTACTTGCTAGATATTCAAAATAAGCAACCATCAATAATCTTTTGAAACCAGTTCCTTTGTGTGAAATGGGAATATCAAAATTTTCGCCTTCAAATTCTAAGTTTAAATCAAATTTTTTGAGTGATTTTGACCAATCAAATTCAGTGGTTGGTTTAATTTTTTTTAATCCAGAAACATTTTTCGACATGTATTTTTTAATCTCCTCAAATTCTATAGCAAGATTGTTTCTTAGAATTGTTTTGATTTGTTCGATTCTTAAAACATTTTTCTTTCCTCTTCCCGATTTATTTGGTTCTTCACCCAAATCAGAAATAATTTCATTCAATTCTTGTTCTTTTTTGTTCCAAAGATTTTGATATTTTTCATTAAGAAAATCATTACAAAGATAATATGTTATTGGTTTTATTTTGCCGTTAATTAATTGAAACTCCGTCTTAATAGTTATTAATTTATTTGAGTCTAAAGCAAGATCATCAACCTCAACATCTGGCAAAAAAGAAAGTTCAATACTAGTTGCTTTACTGTCGGGTTTTCCTCTAAAAATGTCTTTTAAACTAAATTTTTTGGTATCAAAAAAACACTCTAGTGCTCTCAAAATAATTGATTTTCCCGTATCATTTTTACCTACAAATGTATTTAGATTAGAAACTTCCAGTTTGTCTAATTTATCAATCCCTCTATAATTATGAATAGTAATGTACTTTAGTTTCATACTGTAGACCTTAAATTAATTCATAGATTATTTTTCAACTTGATTATTGTAATATAAATTCCAAAATGCCTTTTTCTAACATTGCTAAATTAAAAAGGTAGTCATTATGATCAAAAGTTTCTCGCAACGGTTTTGCTGTTGTTTTCCAACCCATACCGTCAGTGATCCAGAAAAATTTATACTTTCCATCCAATACATCGAACAAATTTCTGTATTCTCCTGCTGTAGATTTTAGTTTCGATCCACCACCACCATAAAAATTTGTCTCAATAATAAACAATTCCTCTACATTATCTATTACAAAATCATAACGACGGGATGATTTATCAACTGGTACATCATAACCTAATTCATGTTTAATTTTTTCAGCATTCGCTTCTTTTAAGTATCTAAAATTATTTTTCTCGCAGACATCTTTAATAAAGACTTCTACAATATTTTCCATTGCATGCCCACCACGATTTTTGCGTCCATTACTATCAAGCCCTGCTTCAACACCAATCATATAATCAACAAGATTTTTTATCTTCTTGCTTACAATTAAATCTTTCAATCCTGTTTCTTTTACAAAAGTTAAATATTTTTCTATATCTTCATCAGTTATATCCTTCTTTGTAAAATCATAATCCTCATAAACCAGCTTTTTATTTTTGTAATCCACTAAAATTTTGAATTTCTTTTTGTTAGATCCGTCTCTTATCACCAAAGCAGGAATGACTTTAACAATATTAGGATTTTCCTTCAGCAAAAATTTAAATTCTTCGTCGAAATTATCCTTTCCTATCAAGTAGTTAAAAGTATTAAGGGCAAGTTCAATTTGTTTCGTATTTTTTAGAACTTTTTCCCAATTAACAAAATAAGACCAAAGGGTGTTGCTTGGTTTTAAAGTGGAAATAAAATAATCAAAAACTTGATCATCGGTGTTGCATTTTAAAATGTTTTTGTAAAAAGATAAAAATTTCATAACTCTTATTTTTAGGAAAACTTCTTTTTTAAATTTTTTTCTAAATCCTCAAATCTTTTAATTGATAAATCGAGGTATTCCTTTTCTGTATCTATGCCAATAAATTTTCTACCATATAAATAAGCAATAAGCCCTGTTGTTGA
>MZGJ01000031.1 GCA_002084955.1 candidate division CPR3 bacterium 4484_211
CCAACTTACCAATAAGTTCTTTTCGTCTGGTGTTATTTGGACAGGCTTTAACACTAGAACAATTATACAATCAAATGTGGTAAATTTGTTTTGCGGGGACTATAATTCGCCCCGACAGAACCTGAAGCTCTAATCAACTGCCTTCCCCACTCTTTGTTGCTCGGAATCCTCCAGTCAAGCCCATTAATCAACCTCGCACAATTAATGGCAAACCCACTAAACCTTTCGTAATATTTCTTTTGCTCTCTGGTCATTATCCCGTCTTAAATGATAAATGCCAAAATGATAAATAGGCAAATAAACACAATCTTTCAATTTTCAATTTTCAATTTTCAATCTAAGATGCAAAAAGAAACGCTCCATATCCAAGATATGCCGCATAAATGTCCGCCTTGGAAGCTATCTCAAACGGGGCGTGCATATTTAAGAGCGCCACTCCCGCGTCTAAAACATCCATACCATACTCCGCCAAAAACATGGCCACCGTCCCGCCGCCGCCCACATCAACCTTGCCCAACTGCGCCGGCTGCCACGGAACCCGAGCCCCGCTAAGAACTCTTCTTATCTTAGCCATATACTCGGCATGAGCCTCGTTGGTGGAATACTTGCCCCGATGACCGGTATATTTTTCCACCGCCAGGCCAAATCCCATCTTTGCCTGATTGCGGGGATCGTAAACATCTTTATGGTCCGGATTAAAAGCGGCGGTCACATCAGCCGAAATCGCCTCCGAAGCCGCAAGAGCATCTCTTAGTCCAATTTCAGATTCCTCGCCTGTCTCCACAAAAAGCATCTTTCTTACAAAATCGGTCCAGAACCGCGAGGTCATCCCCGTATTACTTCGGCTTCCGGTTTCTTCTTTATCAGTTAGGATAACCACCGAAGTAAACTCCGGTCTCTTCACACCAAACAACGCTCTTACCGCTGCGTATGAACAAACCCGATCATCCTGTCCATATCCCGCAACCATGCTTCTGTCCCACCCCAAATCCCGCGCCCTCCCCGCCGGCACAATTTCTAAATCGGCAGAAACAAAATCTTCCTCCTTTATCCCATATTCCCTGTTGAGCAAATTAAGGATGTTCAACTTAACTTTTTCTTTGACGCCTTTTTCCGCAATTAAGGGAATTGAACCCACAACCAAATTTAGCTCTTCCGCCCCAATGGCCTCTTTTAACTTTTTCTCTAACTGCTTCTTAGCCAGATGAGGCAAAAGGTCGCCAATCATAAAAATTGGATCCCTAGGGTCATCACCAACATTAACCTCTATCTTTCGGCCACTGCGTAAAACAATTACCCCATGCATAGCCAGCGGCAAGGCCGGCCACTGATATTTTTTAATCCCTCCATAGTAGTGGGTCTTGAGAAAAGCTAGTTGAGTATCTTCATAAAGCGGACGAAGTTTAAGATCTAAACGGGGAGAATCAATGTGAGCCAGGATAAAGCGAAGCCCATCACCCACCGCCCTCTTGCCTTTCACCGCCAAAATTATTGTCTTATTGCGATTCACCAAGTAGACTTTATCGCCAGCCCTAAAACAATCAGCCTTTTTGCTAAATTTCCCCCACTCCACAAAACCTTCCTTCTCTGCAAGTTTCCGAATTTCATAAACAGCTAATCTTTCAGTCTTCGCTTTACCTAAAAAATCTTTATAATCCTCGGCAAAAGCAAATACTTTATCAATCGTCTTTTTATCCCACACCTCCCAGCAGGATTTGGGCTTAAGAGCCAGCTTTTCTTCCAATTTTGACTTTTTCGCTTCTTCTGACATTATCAATAATTTTACCACCAAAAAGAAAATTTCAACTTTATTTAGAAACCACACTCACCGGCTCCAAAACCACATAAGGCGACAAGAAAGAACCACCCACCCATTCTCTCTCTTTGCTAATTGCCCGAATCCCGTGAGCCAGCAACTCAAAAGCATTTCCGGCAATCATGGTATCTTTAACCCGCCCGACAACCTTTCCTTTCTCTATTTTGTAACCCAGGCTTAAATTCATAGAAAAATCTCCGTTAAAAGGATTATTCAGTCCCGCACCCAAAAAATCCTCAACCAAGATACCCTCATTGATATCTCCTAAGATAGAAGCATAAGTTTGCTTGCCCCCGCTTATTAGAACATTATGCAGCCCTGGCGAGCCCAGCGCCGCCGCCGAACCCCGCACCCCATGCCCGGTACTCTTTACCCCCGCCTGCGCCGCCGACTGCAAGTCATAATAAAAATTTCTCACGATGCCTTTTTCAATTAAGATTAGCTTTTTCACCGCCACGCCCTCATCGTCTATTTTCCCCGAGCCGGTCTTCCAGTTAAGAAGGCCATCGTCAACAATTGTCAACCGCTTATCAAAAACCTCTTGATTTAATTTGTTCTGTAATCTAGAAGAACCCTTTACCACCATCTTGCCGTTAAGCGCCGTAAATATGTAGGACAAAATATCACCAAAAGTTCGGGGAGTAAAGACCACCGGATAATAGCCCGTCTTTATCTCAACCCGTTCTTTCGCCTGCAAAAACTTCCTCTTGACCCGTTCCAAACAAAAATCATAGTCAATATCCTCCCGACAAGACGTTTTCCCCTCCCCGACCCACAGGATATCACCCTCTTCAACCAATTCGCCCCAAACAGAAAAATCTAAATTAGAAGCCATATCCTCAACCTCCAACCCCGAACTATTTAGTAAAGCTGACCTGCCCTCCCCCCACCCAAAGCTTACATAGACCAAAGCATTCGGATTAAATTTATAAAAATCATCAACTATCCTCTGCCCCAAGTTAACAAATTTTTCTTCCGATATCTTTTCAACGGCAGGGTCAAAAACCTTCACCTCCTGGTATTTTGTCAATGCCGGGAACTCAAACAACGCCGCCGGCCCAAACTCGCTCACCGCCAGAGCTTTGCTCACCAGGTCGCCGGTGCGATCCAAATTGTTGGTTGCCGCCACCCCAATACGACCATTTTTAATCAATCTAAGACCGACTTGAACCGAATATTTAGCTCCAACAATTTTAAGCTTGCTGTGTTCAAAAGAAACGCCACGGGTTTGCCCGCTGGAAAAAACCACCTCCGCCGCTTCGGACCTGGAAATTGCCTCTTTTAGTAAATTTTGAGCCAAAGAATAGTCTTTCTTCATTTACCTGCCACAGTTGCGTTTTTAATGCGAACATGCGGCGCGCCGGCATCCACACGGAGATATTGTCCTCCTTTTCCACACTTGCCTGGTTCCATCCTAAGCCCCAAGTCGTCCCCAATCATCTCAATATTGCCCAAAGTTTCAAACACATTGCCGGTTAATTTAACATCCCGCACCAATTCAGCCAATTGCCCATTGCGAATCATATAGGCCCACCCCGGGGTAAAGGTGAACATCTCCTGGTTGGTCTGCCCTCCCCAAAAGTTGCATGCGTAAATTCCCAGTTTTATATCCTTAAGCATCTCATCAAAGCCAACCTTGCCCGCCTCAATAAAAGTGTTAGACATTCTTACCAAAGGACGAAAGCGGAATCCCGCCGCCCGCGCATTACCGGTAGGCGCTTCACCCATTTTCCCAGCCGTCTCCCGCGAATGCATGCGCCCGCTTAGAATACCCTCTCTAATCAGGTAGGTTTTCTGCGGCCTAACCCCCTCGTCATCATAATTATAAGAACCCCAGCCGTCCTCTAGAGTAGGGTCATCAACCACATTCAGCCCGTCTGCACCCAGCCGACGTCCCAACCTCATTATTTGCCTCAGCTTCTTGTTTTCATACACAGAATCTGCTTCCGACAAATGGCCAAAAGCCTCGTGAATAAAATTACCCGCCATAACCGGGTTTAAAACAACAGTATACTGCCCACTCTTGACCTGTTCTGCCTCAAGCAGATCAACGGCCAGTTTAACCCTCTGCGTTATCCTTGCCCCCAGCGTTCTAACCACCGAATAATCGCTCTTGTCAAAAACAGCGGCGGCATTGCTCTGCAACAAGCCATTTTTTCGGGCTACTACAGAAAATCCAGCCGTAATGCCGGAAAATTCCTGCACAATCTTGGTCCCCTCGGAGGAGGCAAAGTAAACACGGGAAAAACTATCGGAGTAAACCACCGAAGCATCTGAAACTAAGGGAGAAACAGCCCAAATCTGATCGTGATAATCTCTCATCTGATCCACTTTCTCTTTTAAAGATATTTTACGGGGATCATTCCTGAAAATCATACGAATCTCATCTTCAACCGGTTCAACCTGAGCCAGCCGGCTTTTCCCGCGCCCAACCAGCCGAGCCTGAGACACTGCCTCTTCAATTTTATCGGCCAATTTATCCAGATCATTAAAGGAGACAAATCCCCACCCCCCCTTGTATAACGCTCGGACACATCCGCCGCGGCTAGAAGGCTGGGAAACACTCTCCATTTCTTTCCCCCGAAACTTAATGCCAGTGCCCTCTGACTCTTCGGCTCGGACTTCCAGATAATCCACCCGCTTCTTATATTTATTGATAGCGTCTGAAAGCTGGTTTAACATGAGGAAGTTTAAACGTGAAAATCTTAAGACCGTACCCGTTCCATATACTCTCCTCTCTCTGTATTGACTTTAATAACGTCTCCAACCCTAATGAACATCGGCACCCGAACCACAGCGCCGGTAGACAGTACGGCCGGCTTGCTCCCGCCGGCCGCAGTATCGCCTTTTTCCGAGGGGGGAGTCTCTTTGACCTCCATTTCCACCACAATGGGAATTTCCACCGAAACTATATTATCTTCGTCCAAAACCAAAGTACGCACCACCGCACCCTCGGTTAAAAATTTCCGCTTCTCTTCCGAAAGCAAACTGGCGGGGACAAACACCCTTTTTTTCGTTTGCGGATCAGACAAAACCAATTGCTGTTTCCGCTCATCAAAATAGACATAATCCATATTCTGCACATGACAGGCTACCTCTTCCACTGTCTGACCGCTTTTGAAACTCACCTCCACTATGGCCCTATTCCCCAAATTCAGAGCCTTAATCTTGATATCCGCCTTGCCGCGGGCGATGCTTTTGTGCTTATATTCCAAAACCTTGTAGATCCGCCCCTGATATTTGAAAACGGTATCCTTGTGCAAATCATTTACCGGAATAGACATGGTAAAAACTTGAAGCGCAAAACTCAAAGCTGGGTTTGATTTTATCACAAAAGAGCAATATAATTAGGGCAGCATTAAGCAGGCCGCGGCGGCGGAACTTTCAATGAAGCTCCAAAAACATGAACTTTTAGTGAAATGTTTTTGACCAGCCGAATTGAACCCCGTACCGCTCCGCCAAAGGCGGATCTGGTGCGGGGGGGCAATCCGACCTCCGGTAAAGCCAGACGAATTAAGAAAATTGTGCCGCGGTGGCGGAACCGGCAGACGCGTAGGTCTCAAAAACCTATGAGGGCAACCTCATGTGGGTTCAATTCCCACCCGCGGCACCAAAAACTCGGCAGGTTTTTTGTAACCGTTTAAACCTCCCATCACTGCCAACAAACACCTTAGATCTCTTTAAACTACAATCTGGAACCAATGCTTTCCCGCAGACTCACCCAGCTGTGGAGTATCTCTTCCAAAAGAGGCGTCTAAAATAGTCCAAACGGGACTACCCAACACCAGCTCTAAGAAAGCTTTAATCCTTTGATAACCTAATCCGGCTAGATACAAAGTTGTTCCCCAAAAAATAAATCTTGCACCATAGGTTTACCCCCGCGGCCATAGGGTATACCCAAACTGCCTCCTCCAATTTTGAAACAGCTACATCCAGTACACCGGTTTGATTTTTTACCTCAATTACTTTATCCTCTATTTGAGAGGGCGTTTTGCTAGGTTGCCGCTTAGGAGTACGTGGTCTATCCTTCAAATCACCCTCTCT
>MZGJ01000018.1 GCA_002084955.1 candidate division CPR3 bacterium 4484_211
TCTTCCCAGGCGAACTCGATCCAGCAGAGCCCATCCTCGCCGGAGGTCAGCCGCTGATCAACTACCTGCAGATCAGTAGAAAAAGACGCCTCAAACGTCGCACCCGCAAGAGGATTGCCGTTCTCGTCGACTTTCTTCCACCAGACCTTGGCACCTTTCTCAACGGGCGGGATGGGGCAGAATGTGACGACTGATCCACCGATGGAACTCCAGCCGTCGCAGGCATTGAGCTCGAGCACAACTTGGATAGTGGAATCGAACGTCATTTGCCCTTCTGCCACTGTCGTGGAGTAGGGCTCGTCCTCAACGCCGAGGATAGTAATTGACGTTCCCCCCGACTCAACCCGGATGTTATTTCCCGGGTGAACGGAGACGTTGTTTACCACCGAAATGCTGACATTGACGGTTTCCCCGGCCCATCCATCGGGCACGAGCTCAACCGTCAAAACGTGCTCTTCGTTTCCATGCCAGACCCCCTTGGGGATCTGGATTGCCCAGCAACTATCGGGGCTGTCGGCGGATACGGGCTGGGTGTGGCCCAGCATGGTGGCCACGGTGGCCACCAACAAAATAATACTCACGAGCTTTTTCACTTTCTTCCTCCTCCCGCCTTTCGGCGGGTCTTTGTTTTTGCCCCCGGCCGCGATAAATCGCGACCTTTCCCGCCCTTTCGGCGGGTGGGGCCGCGGAACAAGTCCCTGCGGCCTTTGGGGGCTTTCTTTGCCTTTTTCCCTTCCAGGACACCTCCACGCCTCGTCTTTGGCGTTGGGCATCCCGATCTGGAATCTCGTGCGGGGCTTGCACCCGCCCGAACCCGCTTACACGCGGACGAGATTGCTTCCAGAAAGGTCTTCCCAACTACCGCGACTTGGTCGCGGAAGTTGCCTTTCTGAGGAAAAGGCCCGACATGGCCGTCTTCCAACTTTCGCCTTTGCGCTTTTTGGTTTTGCCTGTGTCGCCTATCCTGGGACCAGTCCTAATAAGACTGGCTCGACACAAGCGCCACCTGGGCGCGCCGGCTGCCGCTGGAAGCGGCTTTTTTTATCGTTCAACAGCTCCTTCTGCCTTGCGGATTGAAGTCCGCTACTACAAAAGGAACTGAGAATTTTTTTAAATCCCTTCCTTTTCAGGCAGGGGAGGCTGGCTCCGAGCTAAGCTCGGTAGGGATGAGCTAATGTAAGATTTGACAGCAAGATGTTTAAGTCCTTAGAGAAAATATTTTATTTAGTTGTTTTCTGCAGCAGCGCAGACTAACCGCAGTACCATTCGGTACACGGCAAGAGCCTGCTATTGCATACAGAAATTTAACTTGCCGCATCACATTAACTCGCCCCGCCCCGATGTAAAATCGGGGCTAGCCAGCATCCCCTGCCCGAAGGTAACTGAAAGGGATTATCGGGAGGAACCCGCCCTGTTTAACAGGGCGAGGCAAATGCTCGCGAAATTTCCAACATCGCCGCCAAATGTCATAAACTGCTTAAACAGTCTCTTTTTGGCTTTGATGTTTTATTCTTTTGTTAAGGTGCTTCTAAAAACTAACCGCTCCTTAGAGAGCGGTTCCCGTCCCCCAACGGAATTACCGCTGGGGCGTTTTCTCTAAGGCATCCTAGCTTTTAACTAGGATGGCCTAAGTATACCATAAACGGGCAGGTTTGTCAATACTATAGGGTTGTGATTTGCCTTAGATATTAGGGGATAATGGGGATAGCTTGCGCCTTTTGTAGCAAGGGAAAATTAGGGGAGTAAAAGTTGAGCTTAAATTCCTAAAGGTGGGCTCTATGGCTTCAGTTTGACTTCCAATCCGAATTTACGGATTTCTGAAGCTAGAGGGTCAAGTTCCTCCAACAAGTCTTTGGGCGAATAGGGGTGCGGCTCAATAAGCAAGTTTACCCGTCTGGCTAGCTTGGCCAACCTCATCGCTTCGGTAAGAGGGTCTTTACCAAATTTTGGTGAGACTACGCAGACGTCTATGTCGCTATCTTTATGCTTATTCCCTCTCACTGTGGAGCCAAAAATGATGGTTTTGACCACAGGAATTCCTTCCTCTCTAAGTAGAGAAATATAAGAACTAATAATCGATTTTGTTTTCCTGTCTAAACGAGTTTTTTTAGCCATTTGTGAAGCTTTTTACAGTCATCCAAATATCTCTCGGTGTACTTTTTGGTTGCTTTTTTTGGGTAATTGTCAATATTTGGCACCAAAATTAGTGTAGAGTTTATCCAATAGACGGTCAGTTTTTGCTTAACGCCCAGAGACCTATAGTTATACCTCTAGGCGTGTTCATTCAGGAACAAATAAAGGTACTTTCTTCTAACTCCATCCTTACTGGCTGGTTGTCTTTCGAGATAACCTTAGAAACCTTCAAGTCCATTAATATGATTTCTACCTTTAGTATTCTCCTTTTTTCGGTGTTTTACTGTTCTGTGCACATAACTTCTAATAGTAAGCCCTGTGCATACTCTCCATGTATCAGGACAAACTTTAGTTCCCGACTTAACTTTCCTAGTAATAACAGACAGCAAATTTTTGGCTTCGGTTTCGTTAACAAGCTCGACAAAAATCCTTCCATCACAGCACAGAATCCCGAAAACGGGCCGCTTTATCGTTCCAAAACCTCTTTTTGATTCCTCGTACCTTTTTTCTTCTTTTCTAAGTTGCCTTTTCTTTATCCCTTAAGATATGTCTTATCAGCTTCAACCAATCTTACTTGAATCCCTGGCCGTAAGGTCGGGGAAGTTTATCGATGCCTGTAAATATCTCTCAAAATATGTTCTTGTACATGGCCATACACAGCAGTCTTAGTGCTCTGTTTACGGTAGCAATGCTCTTTTTTAGTTCTGTTGATAAAGCCGGACTGTTAATCCCTAAAAGGGACAATTTTGTTAATTTTCTCCATTGCTCTTTGGAAAATGTTAGCCTTACTATTGGGGTTGGCTTGAAGTTCTTCCGACATCTCCTGCAACGATACTCGCCATTACCTAATTTCTAGAACTTTTTACCTCCACAATTCTTGCAAAATGTTTTTAGCATAAGAATTAGCTTGTTCCTGACTAATTCTGCACTATCAAGGTGCTAGTTTTTATACATTACTCTACGATACGAAACAATGCGAGGCTTTAAAAGTTTATCTGGGGCGCTTAATTTTACCGCCATGGCCCAACTTTATGGGATGCGCAAACATGAGACTATTTATAGCCTTATCTATTCCCTCTAGAAAATATCTTTAATCTCAAAGTGTCTACCACCAGCCCTCGTTGTCGAAACAATTACGTGAAGAAAAATAGCACATCCCTAGTCTATTTTAATCGTGTTTAATCGTGCCATTTTCTTGTAATTCCACATACCGAGTTATGTGAATGTTAAAATGCATTTTACTTCTTAACCGGAACTTGGTTTTTCAACTTACTAATAATCTGATCGCACTCCTTTTTGGATTCTTCATCTTCCTTCGAATTAGTTTCTCTGAGTCTATAGCTCTCTTTGTAATTATCAACTGAACCGACATACCGAACTGAAAATCTACATTCGTTAGTTATTTCGCGATCTGGCCATCCCCCATTCTTAATGAATGCTTCGAAGGCCTCGGGATCCTCTTGTTTGAAACTTCCACCATCCGTAAATACTATCTCTACCATCGGTCCAGTAGCCCAATTGTAGGTGTACCAGCTTTGAGGATACTTGAAACCGGGCAAAACTCCACTTTTGACGCCTTCCCCTTCTTCGTCGTACAGAACCCAAGTAGACCCATCTGTAAGATTCACGCTATCTGACTTTGGGAACGTATTAACTTTCGCAAAATAAGTTGCCGCCAAAACTGATATTGCTACTAAAAGAGTAACGGGAATAAAAATGTATTTTATTTTCATTTTAATTGTTTTCGCTGGATTTGGGTGAAAGAAAATGACATTTCCTTAGCTTTTTCTAATCGTGTCATTTTTCTGTAACTCCATATACCGTGTTGTGTGCCGTATGACGCAAGGCGGGCTTATACCGAAACTTGATAATTTTTTAATTCATTAAGCAATTGCGTTATGTTGCCTCGAGAATACAATATGACATTAACGCCAAATGGTCTTGCGACAGCTGCGTCTTTCTCTTTGTCGTCAATGTACACAATTTCTTCTGGCTTCACGCCTGACGCTTTGATCATGGCTTCGACGAATTCCTTTTCGGGTTTACACAAATGATAGTCATGCGAATAAACCTCAATGTCAAAAAGCTTTCTGAAGCCATATTTTTGATCCAAGTATTCCACCCTGCTTTCAATATTGCCAGAAAAGACAAGCAACTTATATTTTCCTTGTAATTTTTCTATGAGAGCTTTTATATCTTTATCAAGGAGATAACTATCGTACCACTCCTTTTTGATAAGTTGCGCGTCGTATCCTTCTGGCAATTGTTCTTGCGCCCAAGACCAAAACTCCGCATCAGACACAAGCCCTTTTCTCAAATCAATGCTTTTTGGGGAATTGAGCAAATTCAATACAATACTTGGATCATATTGATAATCCCCAGAAAGCTTTTTGACTAATACGGATTTACCTTCAGCGAACAAGACTCCACCAAGGTCAAACGCAATTGCTTTTATCATAGTATTAAAAGATTATCCCAATGATAGCATTAAGCCCGCCCGAGCAATGTGGCGCACAATGGCTCGCGGCGGGAACCGCGAGCCATTAGCCAAAATGGAGCGGAGCGACATTTTGGCTAACTAGTATTTAGGTGAATTTTATTCTGATAAACAACCTAAATTTATCTTTTAACAAATACTCTTAAAAATTATCTTTATCTTAACTCGATCTTTTTTTGTATTACCTAAAATATAGCATCTTGATTAGAAAATCACAATAATACATTGTGCGGTGTCCAGGACACACTATACAGTTTTTAAGATTTGATTACCGCGTATATGTGGACCAAGTGTTAAAATTGGCAAAAACTGATTACCTCACCGCAAAGGGGGTGAAGAAGTATGAAAACTGGACACCATTCCCGTCTAACAACGGGAATAATTGACTATATGCGGAAGATTGGTGGACTTGCCAGATTTTGGGAGATTAAGTCATTCAGCCCTCAGGGCGTCAATGGGGTTGAGGCGGGCCTGCCTCGCCTATATGCGGAAGATTGGTGGACTTGCCAGATTTTGGGAGATTAAGTCATTCAGCTCTCAGGGCGTCAATCGGGTTTAGGCGGGCGGCGCGGAGGGCGGGATAAAGGCCGGAAGTAATGCCTAAAAAAAAGGGAAAAATTAGACTGCTGATAATTAACCACAAAGGGAAAGAGATAATTTCTTCTACGGCAAAGTTTTGGGCGGCCAGCTGGTGAGTGGCAATTTTGTTAACAATTTGGGCGATGCCAATTCCCGCCCCAATTCCGGCTCCGCCGCCCAGCAGGCCGATTAGGCCGGCTTCAAAGGTAAAGATCCATCCGACCATGCCCCCCGTGGCTCCCACAGCTTTGTAAAGCCCAATTTCTTTTGTCCTTTCCAAGATGGCCATGAGCATGGTGTTGATGATGCCGATGGAGGCGACCAGCAGGGCAATTGCTCCAATTCCTCCCAAGACAATTTGGATAATTAAAAACAATCTTAAAAAGGCGTCTAAAAAATCCTTGGCGGTGATGGCGCCCCTCCCCAGCCGAGTTTTTATCTCTTCGGCTGTAGCCTCTACATGATCAACATCGTCTATTTTGGCGATGAGGGTCTGGTAGCCGCGTTCTTTTATTTCATCCCAAACATCGGTTTCGTATTTTACTAAATTGCCGTACCGGTCATATTCGGCCCCGCCAAGGTGCTTGCGAGTGAGGAGTTCTTGTCCCCAATCCAAGTTTATATAACTTTCCCGTTCTTGGGGGCCGGGAACGCCGATGCCGACAATTTCGGCCTCTACAGTGTTGATAATCTCGTCCAGCGGATTCTTAATTTCGTCAGCTTCTTTTCGTTGTCCCCGACGATAGAGAATTTCCCGTTGTTGAAGGTAGCCGTTAACCTTTTCTTCTGGGAAGGGCATGTTCTGGGTAAAAAGGCCTTTCTCCAGGGTGAGAACCGCGGTTTTCCCAACGAGATCCTGAGGTTTTAAAGAGGTGTCCTTACTAAAGGCTTGGGCGATTTTGTAGCTAATGACAATCTCACCGGTCCGGCTGGCGTTTAGCTTTCTGCCGGCGGTGGTAGGCATTTCTATGGCCGAATTTGGCTCTACCGCAGAGACATCAAGGCGGTATTTTTTGTCGCTGTCTTTAAGGCTGATTGTCTTTAGGGTGTGAACATGAAATTGAGGAGAAACTTCAAGTACATGTGGGAGCGCCTTCACTTCTTTTACTGTTTCATCGGTCATTTTTTCGCCCTCAACATCGCTAAAACCGCCGCCAAAAATATTAACGGATTCCACCTGATTGGAGGCGATAACAGTTATTCTGGTTAAGGCCCCCGTTTTCTCCAATTGGCTGATGAAAATTCTTTTGGCTCCGGTGGCAAGAGCTACCAGGGAGACCACCGCGGTGGTGCCGATGGAAACGGCAATTACCGTTAGAACGGTGCGGATTTTACGCCGCCAGAGGTTTTTAAAAGCAAGGGAGATTAAATTAAGCGAGATTTTAAGAAAGTTCATTGTTAATTGTTAATTGTTGATAGTTCATTGTTAATTGATTTCTGATACTGGGGCTTTTTCTAAAGAACAATTAACAATCAGCAGTTCTACTATTTCTTTAAGTTTTCTCTGGTTAGTTTTATAAGAGTGTTAATTTCTCTTGGCAACTTTCTAAGTTTTTTGATGATTCCTTCGTACTGTGCCTCAGTGATCAGGTTTCTCTTCCAGGCGACTTTTGTCCAGTGAGCGGTTTCAAAGGCCGAGGCTCTGGCGTTGAAGTAGAATTTATTTTTGTCTTTTTTGTGAAACCTTCCAAATCCTTCCGCAATGTTAGCGGCGATTGAATCAGCGGCTTTTATCCACTGCTCCCCAACTGTTTTTTTAGCCAGTATCTCCCATTTATTCACTATATTCCAAACTGCCTCAGAGGCTTCCGAGCTTATTTGATAAGCAGATATGTCCTTCAGTCTAAACATCGCTTTTTTTAAATTAACAATAAGCAATGATCAATGATCAATAATTAATTGCCATTTAGACTATTTTCCCGTCCTTAAGCCGCACGGTACGCTTTGCCTTTGCGGCCATTTCCAGGTTATGAGTGACCATAACAATGGTTATTCCCTGTTGGCTAAGTCCTTTTAGGAAATTGACGATTTCGGCTCCGTTTTTAGAATCCAGGTTGCCAGTGGGCTCATCGGCTAAAATAATTTGGGGATGGTTAACCAATGCCCTGGCAATGGCCACCCGCTGTTGTTGGCCTCCAGAAAGTTGATTTGGCCGATGTCTCAGTCTATCCGCCAGCCCGACGGTTTTTAGGGCGGCTAGGGCTCGGTCCTGCTTTTCTTTGCCCGGAAGGGTGGTGAACTGCAGAGGCAGGATAACATTTTCGTAGGTTGTGTAGGCAGGAATCAGGTGGAAGGTTTGAAAAACAAAACCGATCTTTTCCCTGCGGTAACGGGCAAGTTGTTTATCGGAGAGCTTATGAATGGCTTGGCCGTCTACCAGGATTTCTCCATGGTCTGGGCGGTCCAGGCCGCCGAGAAGGTTGAGCAGGGTGGATTTGCCGCTTCCAGAAGGGCCTACCAGAGCCAAAAAGCTGCCGTCCTCAACGGTTAGACTGACCTGGTTGAGGGCGCGGATTTCTTCCCCTCCCAGGTAATAACAGCGGGAGACGTTTTTAAGCTCAATCATTGTCTATAAATATGACTTAGGCTGGTATCAGATGTCAAGGATGAGTGAGGCCTTTAAGGAATTTTAGCCATAAATCAGGGACTTTGGGAGAGTAGCCGCCTGCGCAAAGGATAACCAGGGGGCGGGAACAGAGATCAGATAACCGAAGACCGATTTTCTGGTAGTCTTCTTCTTCCAATCGTAGGGAAGCCAGAGGGTCTTCTTTGTAGGTATCCACTCCCAGGATGATGTAGGTTATATCTGGATTAAATTGGCTAGAGTGTTTTAGAGCTTTATCAAGGATTTTTAGATATTTCTGACCTTTGGTGCCTGGGGGTAGGGGATAGTTGATATTAAAGCCTTTTCCTGGTCCCTCGCCGATTTGTTCCTTAAAGCCTGTACCGGGATATAAGGTGTTTGGGTCTTGGTGAAGGGAAATAGTTAGGACGGTGGGATCAGAATAGAAAATTTCTTGGGTACCGTTACCGGCGTGGACATCAAGATCAAGTATCATGGCTTTGGTAATTGATCTCTGTTTACGAAGTTTTCTAATGGCAATGGCATGATCATTAAAAATACAAAAGCCGCCGCCGTGGTTGGTTTGGGCGTGGTGAAGCCCTCCGAGTAGATTCATGGTTAGCTCACCTTTTAGAGCGAGTTGAGAGGCTAAGATAGTGCCTCCGACATAGTAATAAGCGGCTTCTAAAATGCCCTCAGGTAAAGGAGTATCTAGCGCGAGATGCTTATGTTCTTGGTAGAGACGCTTGACTCCCTTAAGATACTCAAGTGTGTGGACAAGGAGAATATCCTCATCTGTAGCCTTCTTAGGTGATGAAATTTTATACTCAAATGGTACTGTCTGAGTACTTAATTTATCCAAGAAAACTTTTCCGCGCTCTGACCTAAAGGGATGAGTGGGACCAAAGTTATATTTAAGGTATTCATCTGTCCAAATAAAGGTTATGTGGTGCACGAATTCTGTGACTCAATTAGATTAGGGTGAATTAACTCTAATCTATAACTTCTGCTTTAGAATTTTGAGAAAATCCTTTACCGAAAGATTAATGGGTTTGAGAATACCGTGCCGTAAAGTTCCGCTTTTGATTACTTTGTGGTTAGGCACGATGATAGTTTCGGTTAGGCGGTGCGTCATCCTTTGGAGTTTAATATGACTTCCTTTTTGTGATACCTTTTTAAAACCAATTTTCTTAAGGGCAGCGATTACCTCTCTGGCCGATACTTGAGGAAGTTTAGGCATAGGAGACTTTTATGGGGATAAGAAATTGTCTCTCTTTAGCTTCATCTTTGTATTCTAGAATACGGGGTTCTGCTTCTAGATAAAGCTCGATAGCTTCTTTAATATTTTCAACTGCTTCTTCAAATGTTTCTCCCTGAGAGCAACAGCCGGGCAGGGCGGGAACCCAAACAGAAAAACCACCTTCTTTTTCTTCTTGAAAAATAGCATTATATTGAAGAATTTTTACCTTATTTTTGGTATCCTTTGTACTCTTGCCCATTTGCGGTCATTTTATCATTGTCTCTTGGTCACGGCAAGGCATATTTTCTCTACTTGATTGCTGGCTTTGTTGTAAAATTCTGATGTGGTAAAATTGCTTTTGATAGAGGTTTAATTAAGGTGATGAGCTTTTTATTTTCCAATCAATATCGTTTAATTAAGGCGGCGGCGGGGGCTGTTTTGCTGGCGGTTATGATTTGGTGGGGGTTGGGAAAGGCGATGGAAGAGGAAATTACCTATGCAGAGGCACTGCAGAATCCTGCGAAATATCTTGGTCAGACTTTTTGTTTTGGCGGCCGAATTATTCAAAAAAATAATACAACGGCGGTAATAAAGGATCGAGGGATGAAGATTGTTGTATCAATCCCAACAGGCGGCAGTTATGGAGTTAGCGCCTGGGAGAAAGTCCCGGTGGGAAAGGTGGTTTCGGGGAAGGGAATTTTTACCACCGGCAGTACCTTGTATGCAACGGCTTTTCATTATCACCGCTTTCGAGATATAAAAGTAGTGATTTCCCTTGTGGTGGCGGCAATTATCTCTGTTTGGTTTGTAAGAAAGTTTGGGTGGGATTGGGGGAAAATGGGATTTGTTGAAAGGGATTGAGTAACTGAATAACTGAATAACTGAATAACTGAATAACTGAATAACTGAATAACTGAATAACTGAATAACTGAGTAACGGAGTAACTGAGTAACTGAATAACCTGTTCTTTGTTCTACAGATGTAATAGCGAAATTTATTTCGCGCTGGTAGCGCAGAATGAATTCTGCTATTACTGGTAATCAATACGCCAGACTTAGCTGTTCACACTCTCACCACCTATATTGTAAACCAGAAGCTTAAGTTAAACTGGTTTTTTGTGATTTTGGGATCAATTTTCCCTGACATTTTGGGCAGGATACTGATTATTCTTTTCCCTCAAAATTACGCCCTTAATTGGGTTTGTGTATTGCTGCACTCACCAGTTCCGATTTTTCTAGCTGTTTATTTGGTGGTTTTGCTTTTTGAGGAAGAAAAGCGAGGTGAGTATTTTTGGGCTTTGAATATAGGGGCTTTTGGACATTTGCTCTTAGACTCCCTGCAAAGGCATTTTCGCCCGGCCTATTTTTGGTTTTTCCCTTTTTCTCTGAAGACATTTGAAATACCTCTGACTTGGAGCGATAATTTTGTCTTGGCAGTTCCCGTTTTGCTGGCTATTGCGTTGGTGATTTGGTGGAGGAAACATGGTAATCTATTGTTCTTTTTAAGGCCTCATTAAAGCCGATCTGCGGCTCCCATCCCAATAATCTCTTGGCCTTGTCTATATTTAGGGCCGGCCGAGAGAAAAGAGGCGTTTTTTCTTCCATAAATCTTAAAAGGCTTTCCGGCTTGTCCAGATTGACCAAAATTAGTTTGGCTGTGTCCAGAATGGAGTGCTTAATGCCTAATCCTAGATTAAAAATTTCTCCTTCCACCTTTTTGTTATGCAGAACTTTGTCTATGGCCAGACATAGATCGCTGGCGTAAAGCCAGTCTTGGGAGGACTGACCTTCGTGGTAAATAGGCAGGGGATCGTTTTTTAAAGCGCTGGAGATGAAAAGCGAAATTAGATTATCGGGTTTAAGGTGGGGGCCTAGAATAGAGGCTGGTCTTAGTATGGTAACGGGTAATTGGTAGGTTTTGTAATAAGCTAGAGATAGCGCTTCGGCGCCTATCCTTCCGGCCGAGTCCATATTGGCGGCACTGACAGGGTCTGTTTCCACTGCCGGCTTGTTAAGAGCGGCCTCGGCGGTGGTGGAATAGATGACATCTGAGGAAAGATGAATAAACTTTTTAATGCGGGCCTGATGGCTTTTGTTAAGCAGGACATAATGCCCGCAAAAATTGGTTTCTATCTGCTGGATTCCCGATTTGTTCTCGTGCGCCAGATTGATTACTGTTTGTATTTCATGCTCCTTTATTGTTTTTTCCACTAGTTCTTCGCGGCGAATATCGCCCTTGATAAAGGTGTACTGTTTGCGGCCTAATTCCCAGTCTTGCCGGTCAAAATTCACCAGGTGGTAGCTGGGATACCTTTCCAAAAGATAGTTTATTAGGTTGCGCCCGACGGTACCGGAGCCGCCGGCGAGGAGGATGTTCATGGCGTCATTAAGGTATGAGGGATTGGTGATTTGTTTTTTGTGATTGGGTATAGCTCCAGCCCTTGATGGTTAAAAGCGCCCAAGACATTGGCGGGTGTTTTGCTTTTATGCAGGGATTTGGCTGGCTGTGCCGTTGATAAGGCGGCAGATATTTCATTGACCCAAAAACTCCTCAAGAGCTTTTTTTGGGTCTGGCTTATCTGTTTTAGAAAGGCTCTTTTTTTTAGATGATTTTGATAAAGAATCCCCAGCTGATCTTGGCCGACGTTTATTTGGCCTATAATTAACTGCAGGGTGCGGTATTGGTTTTGGTAGCGCTGTAAGAGTTTAAAGAGCGAGGTTTGGTCAGCCGTTTTGCTGTCTTGCGTTATGAGAGTATAAATTTCATCCAGGCGCTGGCTGCAGTACTTAGTAAGGAGCCGAGATCGGAGTTGAGGGTTGCGGGCGGCTATTAGTAATTGTAAATTTTCCCAGAATGTTTTGAGCCCGTACAGGGGGGAGGAGGGGAGAATGGTTATTTTGACGCCTAAGGATCGGAAATAAGCCTTGGGTGAAATTCCGCTGCCGGCCTGAGCCGGCGGGGGGGTTAGCATCACCAGAAGATAAATTATCAGGGTTAAACTGAGTGGTCTCTTTAGGGAAGAAATCATAGACAGTGACCATTGCCTGCAGCCTAATTTTAGATTAGTTGCCTGTGGTAGTCAAATGGGGTAGAGGGGGCGTGATATTTGGCTCTTTTCCGTATTTAGGTTCGGCCACCTTGCCAAGAGGAAGATTGTTGACCGGTATGCCCAGGGCAAAGGCCAAAGCATTGGCTACGGCGATGCCGATTCTAAGGCCGGTAAATGAACCCGGTCCGGTGTTGACTTTAATGGCCGTCAGCGCCGAGAGTTCAATTTTGTTTTTATCAAGCAGTTCCCTGATTTTCGGCAGGAGCTTTTGGGAGAGATTTTTCTGGGAAATAAAGGAGGTCTTGTCAACAAGCTTTTTCTTGTCGTAAAGAGCAAGATGGCAGTGGTTGAAGTTGGAGGTGTTTATTGAAAGCAGCATGCTAAAGCTATAGCCAAGGCATAATTTCAAGACTTAACTGATAGTCATCTGGATGGGGTAATACCCTCAAAGTGGGCGTCGCCCCTTTCAAAAATTCGTGGCTATACAGGTTTATGGCAGTTAACGTTTTAGGCTGATTTCTCTGAGTTTTTCGTTTTTGTACTTGAAATGAATAAAGGTTGTTGTTTTTGGCAGATACTCCCCGGCCTTTTCCGCCCACTCGATAACCACCACGTTCTCGTGTTTTAGCCAGATTTCTTCCAGCCCTAGATTTCTAAGCTCAGCCGGTTTATCCAGCCGGTATAGATCTACATGGCAGAGGTTAAGTTTACCGCCTTGGTAGCTTCGCATCAGTGTGAAGGTTGGGCTGAGGATTCGGTCCTTTATTCCCAGTCCTTTGGCTAGTCCCTGCACAAAGGTGGTTTTTCCACTGCCCAGTTCGCCAATTAGACCAATTACTTCTCCGCCCCTGAGCTTTTTGGCAAGATTTTGTCCGCACTTGACGGTTTCTTGGCTGGACTTGGTGATAATTTTTTTCATTGGTCAGTCAAAGTTTATGATAGAATGAGTGAGAAATGCAAGAGTTTTTTAAAAAGTTTATACGAAAGAATTTGCGGTCTGTTTTTTTTTGGTCGGGGATAAGGATTTTGGCCATAATTCAAGCTCTTTTTTGGCCTTATGGTCTCTCCCGGGTGGTTAATGCGCTTAGTGGGGTGGAAACGCGATGGGATTTGGCGGTTTTTTGGGCGTTATTAATGATAGGAAATTCTCTGGTAGAGAATTTCCTGCGTTTAAGGTCAAAATATAATTTGGAGAATGTTTCGGTAAAACTTTCGGTTGATTTGGCTAGGTTTTTTTCTAAGAAGACCAAGATACGCCCGGGAGTGCGGACGGGTGAGGCGGTCCAGGCGGTTAAGCTGGCCTCGGAAAAAATCCAGTCTGTGGCCAATTTTTTTAAGGAGAATGGTTTGCAGATGCCGATTGATGGGATAATCATTCCCCTTGTTCTCCTTAATGCTAAGATTCAATATTTTTTAATTTTATTATTCTATGTTTTTTTCTATGTTTTGGCCGACTTGGCGGTGCTTTTCTTCTACAGACGGAAATTTAACAAACTGATTTCTGCCTCCCAGGCTTTTTGGGGGACGGAGTATCGGCGGGTGCCGGATTTATGGCGCAAAAGAGAGAACGCAGATTTGGTTGAAAGGGAAGTGGATGAAGCAGGAGAGAGTCTTTACCGCCAGTCGGTGCAAGCAGGAAATGTGATGAATTGGCTGTGGATTTCTGTGCAGACTGTTTCCACTTTGGGAAAGGGATTGGCCATTTTGTACGTTTTGCGGCTGATTTTGCATTCTCTGGTTCCGTTGGGAGATTTGGTTTTGGTTGCCGGATATTTTGACCGTATGCACGGCACACTTAATATATTTACCCACGCCAGTATTGAACTGGCAACCTCGGTTATCGTCCTGCGCCGGTTAAATCAGGCGGTGGAAACTAGAAAGTAAAAAAAGCAGGCTTTGCTTTTTGCGCGCATAGGTTAATTCTTCGGCGCCCAAGACCTCTCCTTCTTCCGGGGTGGGAGTGGGTTCAACGGTTGGTGTTGGAGTTGCCTCTGGTGCGGCCGTCGGTGTCGGCTCCGGTGTCGTTGTCGGGGTGGGAGTCGGACTTGCGCTTGGACTTGGTGTAGGCGTCGCGGTCGGCGTGGGCTCAGGAGTGGTTGTCGGCGTGGGGGTTGGGCTTGGACTTGGCGTGGGTGTTGTGGTTGGGGTAGGGGTTAAAGTTGGCGTGGGCGTAGGGGTTATGGTCGGTGTTGGGGTAGGAGTTGCCGTTGGGGTTGGGGTAGGCGTATTGGTGGGTGTGGGAGTGGGGGTAGGAGTTATCGTTGGGGTCGGGGTTGGGGTAGGCGTTGGGGTAGGTGTATTGGTGGGTGTGGGTGTAGGGGTTGGTGTACAGCAGCAAGCACCGCCGAAGTAGATTTGTCGGCTGTCATATCCAAGCAGAGTGGCTTTAAACAGATGTTCGACGCAGATATTAATCTCGTAGTCCAGCCAATTAACCTGGCGAATATCTCCCGGCCAGACATTTTCAAAACGGGTAATTTCTGTGTCGTCTACATAAAAAACTAGAGTGTAGGCCTTTTGAATGCCGGTTACCTCCGCTTTTCCGCTGTAGCAGTCGGCCCAGATCTCGGGGTGGCAGGCATAGGTAGGCCTGCTGCCGAGGGCTAAACAACCTAGAGCGATTATAAGAAGTGAAACAAAAAATCTGGCTTTCATCATAACAACAAAATGGTCGAGATACAACTTCAAGATTTAAAAGGAAAGGACAGTAACTCGGGGCAGTGGGAAAACTTATAGGAGGATTCTATCATGTTGTGTCAAGGGTTGTCAAATCGGTATCGGAAACAGGTAGTTTGCTTTCGGTTGCCACAAAACTACCGACTCTCTCATGATACTGGGTTTTGTTCTTCACTTTCTGCGGCACCGCGGCCTCTTCACGTTGTGTTAATTTTGTCACGCGCAGAAAGTGATGTGCCCGAAAGCAAACATACCTATTTTCCAAGAGTTGTCTCAGTAGTCCTTGAGATTTACAATTGGCAATACCTTTTCTCAATTTTCATCAAATTAGCTTTTACCGCATACCGCTGCTTAGAAAATAAGCCATCACAGGTTAATAGAGTGAGCACAGGTTGGGGAGTAGAGTAGAAGATGTCAATACGGTCCGGAGTAACCCGATAGGAATTTTCTACATGATAAATAAAACGAGAGTTTTGGGTGAGAATTTCTATTTGGTCACCGGTCTTAAGTTTTTTTATCGGGGCAAAGACCTGAGGACGGTCGTGGCCGTAAATGCCGGTGTTCCCGCCAACCCCGTTGGGCAGGGAAGTCCCTTGGGCAAAATTGGCCACATGGTCGTTAACTTCCCAAGTCCCGTTAGTCATGGGGACGCTGACTACTTTTAGATCCAAATTTAGGGCGGGGATGACTATTTTTTGCGGCATTTCTCCTTGAACAACATCGGAGTTGCTCACACGGCAGGGATCCGACGGCAGGGAGGATTCGGTTTGCTCTGATGATGCCGTGGGGCTTGTCTGCGCCTCGGCCGGAGTGTTCTCGTACCTGATAAAACTTAGATTTTGCCAAATGGCGGGGGCAAGATCGGTTAGTGCACAGGCAAGAAATTTTAACTGCCAGGTCCCAAAAGCGATTAAAATCAGGATGGCGGCGGCTAAAAGACTTTTTTTAAATACGGGGGCAAAAGAGAAAGAATAGGCTTGTCTAAGATAGATGTTTTTCTTTAAGAAAAAGGAGATGATATTCTTGATGGATCTACTTATCTTTTTCTGCCAAAACCGATGACGTGAAGATAAAACCCTAAAAGGCCAGCCTGAGCATGAAATTAGATCTAAATAAAGAGAGCTCTCCATTTGGTGGTTGAAGACGGATTTTTGGGAGTTGGCTAATGCCGCATGCCGGAAAGCAATAACCTGAGGTTTGTGTTTGCTTCCTTTAAACACGGCTCCCAATTGCCTGTTTTTCTCCAATTGCGAAACTAGAGAGTTGATTATTTCTTGGTTTGCCTTTTCTGTTTGATTAAGAATTAGGGTGAATTCTGGGTTTAACGCCAGAGTTTTTAGGTAGTTTAGTGCATAGGTGATTATTCCCTGGTTTTGAGGAGATTGCCTGAGCGGGTGCAGTCTGGAAGTGATCTTCGCCAAACCTTCCAGCTTTTGCTGCGTCTCGGTATTTTGATTGCCGTAATTAACAACAATAATTTTGGAATTGGCGTACCAATCTAAAAGATTAACCACCAGTTCAAAGATGTCTTGTGAAGGATTTTCGGTGGGAATAATGACAATAATTTGCCTGTTGTGAGAATTAAAATTTGTCATGTGGAATTTATCCGGCTTTATGAGCGTAAAATAAATTTCTCAACTATACCAGAGGTCTAAGAGCATACATTATACCATACGCTAGAGGATATTTCATGGCTATTTAAATGGTGATTATTTCTATTTTTGCTTGACCAAGGTAACCTTTATTTAGTAGACTATTATCAAGATGTCTCTTTCTAAAGAGGTTCCCGAAATTGAAGATGAGTTTAGTCGAGAGGCTAAGGATTCAACATTGGAGATAATAGAATACAAATTAACCGCTTTTATTGGTTCATGGCTCTTTTTATGGCTGAATATGCTCTTTTTTATTCTTTGGGTTGTTTTTAGGCTGCAGTATAATCTGCTCACCTTTTTGGTTTCTTTGGAGGCGATAATCTTGGCAATTTTGATTTTAATTAATGAGAATCGGGAAATTGTTAGTGACCGCAAGCGGGCAATTAAGGATTATAAGATTGATCTGACCACTGCCAGAAAGTTAAAAAACTTGGAAAAAGAAATAAAGGAGATAAAGGAGATTGTGCAGCGGGGGGGGAACTGAATAACTGAATAACGGAATAACGGAATGACTGAATAACGGAATAACGGAATAACGGAATAACGGAATGACTGATTAGCTGGATAACTGATTAGCCCAATTAGCTTTTTCTTCCTCAATCGTTGTCTGAATTCCATGACCGGGGTAGACTTTGGTTTCCCCGGGTAGCTTAAAGATTTTTTCCAGTGATTCTCTTAATTGTCTGGAGCTGCCATAGGAAAAATCGGTTCTGCCGATACCGTTTTTAAATAGAGTATCCCCGCTGAATAAAGCTTTGGCTTTTTGGTTGTAAAGGCAAATTCCCCCCGGGGTATGGCCTGGAGTGTGAATTACCTGTAATGTTTCCTGCCCGAAATTGATGATTTGGCCGCCGGTTAAAAATCCGTCGGGTTTAGCGAGGGGCATTTTTGCAGATTGGCCAAGCCAGTAGTTGGAGCTTTTTACGGCGCCTTGGTAGATTTTTAGGTCGTCTTTGTGGATGTAAAAAGGGAGGTTTAGGCAGAGTTTTAGGTCGGTGACGCCCAGTACGTGATCAAAATGACCGTGGGTGACGATGACCATTACGGGCTTGCATTGATGCTTTTTCAGTTGAGATATTAAAAAGTCAGCGTCGCCGCCGGGATCAATGATAATGGTTTTGCGGCTTTTTTCACAAACGGCAAAATAGCAGTTGGCCTGAAGTTGTCCAACGGGGAAATTTAATACGGTCACACTCGCATTTTAGCATAATCTGCGTTGACATTTGTGGGTGAGACGGTACAATGGATACATGGATAAAAAGGAAGATGCGATTGATGGGGAGAGTGAATTAAACATGTCAACAAAGAAACCGGCTGTATTTTCCGGCGTGGCTCCAAGCGGGAGCTTGCATATTGGCAACTATATTGGGGCAATTAGACATTGGGTGGAATTTCAGGATAAAGAGGATAATATTTTTTGCGTGGTTGATCTTCACGCCATTACTACCCCTCAGGACCCGCGGAAGCTTAAGGAAAAAATTTACGAAGTGGCGGCTTTGTACCTGGCCTGTGGGATAAATCCAGACAAGAGTAAGATTTTTGTCCAGTCCCATAACCCGGATCATGCCCAGTTGGCCTGGATTTTAAATTGTGTTACCCCCATAGGCTGGATGAGGCGCATGACCCAGTTTAAGGATAAATCTCAAAAGCAGAAGGAGATTGTCTCTATGGGGCTTTTTGATTATCCGGTGCTAATGGCAGCCGATATTTTACTGTATCAGACAAATGAGGTCCCGGTGGGAGAAGATCAGAAACAGCATGTGGAGATTACTCGTGATATCGCCCGGAGATTTAACTCCCGGTTTGGCGAGGCTTTTACCATTCCTAAGGCGGTAATAGACACCACTGGCGCCCGGATTATGAGTTTACAAAACCCTCTTGCCAAGATGAGTAAGTCTGATCCCAATCCCGATGGATCTATTTTTCTACTGGATGATGCGGATGCTGTTCAACATAAGATTAGAATTGCCGTGACCGATTCTGGCAAAGAAGTAAAAGCAAGTGAAAACAAGCCGGCGCTGAAAAATCTTTTAACTATTTATTCAGTTTTAGGCAACGAGAGCGTTGAGGCGCTGGAGGAAAGGTATCAAGGTGTTGGGTATCGGGAGTTTAAAGCTGATTTGGCTGAAGTGGTAATTGAATTTTTAAGGCCGATACAAAAAAAGTATCGGGAAATTTGGGAAAGCAGGGGCTATTTGGACGATGTTTTGCGTAGGGGGTTGGAGATGGTGCGGCCGGTATCGCATGAGACTTTGGCAAGGGTGCGGGAACTGGTGGGATTGGGTTAAGATAGGAGGTAAAAAGTTGGAATTTAGGAGTTGAAATTTGGGACTTAGGGGTTGTGTTATACTGGAGGGGGCATTATCCGCCAAGGCTTCTTTGTAAGTGTCTGGGTGGATTACCCTGCAGTAGGTTTTTCTGCGGCGGGACGGGGCAGGGTTTAATTCGGTTGGCTAAAAACACTTCGCTGCGTTCGTGTTTTTAGGACTTTATTGAATGATCCGATTTGAGTCTGTAACTAAAGTTTTTCCTGGAGGGACAAAGGCGCTAAAAGAGGTAACTCTTACCTTTAAAGAGGGAGAATTTTCTTTTGTGGTCGGCCCTTCTGGCGCCGGTAAAACGACGCTTTTGAATTTGCTAATTCGGCGTTATGTGCCTACCGAGGGCGATGTTTGGTATCAGCAGTATCATGTAAGCCGTCTGCCCGGGCGGTTTATTCCTCGTCTGCGCCGCGAGATTGGCATGATTTTCCAGGATTTTAAACTTCTGCCTCAGTTAAGTGTTTACGAAAATGTGGCCTTTAGCCTGGAGGCGGTGGGGAGGCCTGGTCAGGAAATTAAGGAGCTTGTCCCTTACATGTTGAAATTGGTTGGCTTGGAGGATAAAATGAATCGTTTTCCCCATCAACTTTCTTCCGGTGAAGCCCAAAGAGTTTCCATTGCCCGCGCTATGGTGTTTGAGCCCAAGGTTCTTTTGGCCGATGAGCCCACGGGCAACTTAGATCCGCGCGGGGGTTGGGAAATAGTGGAATTGCTTCAGCAGATTAACCAGTGGGGAACAACGGTAATTATGGCCACTCATGATCGTGATATTGTTGACAGCCTAAGACATAGGGTGGTGAGAATAGAGGAGGGGGTGGTGGTGGAGGATAATGCGGTGGGAAGCTATGACTAGAAGGTAGGTTAGCTTGCGGTGTCAGATTTTGGGGAAGGGAGGCAAGTTCTTTGTTCTGCGAGATATAAACTGCAAGCTATCAGCTAAAGTTGAGGTTTTTTGAAACTGTCCAACGAATAATAAAGAATACTTTTCAGCATATCAGGCGCAACTTGGGGTACAGCCTGGCGGCGGTTTTGGTAATGACTCTGGCTATTTATGCTGTTTCCTATTTTAGTGCCGCAGTTTATAGGTATAACGAGGTCTTAAAAAGCTTTAAGGAAAAGCCGCAGTTGACGGTATTTTTTAAAGACGAGGCGACGGAGGCGGAGATTCTTAATTTAAAGACCAGCCTGGAGGCAAGGCTGGAGGTTAAGGAAATTTCGTATATTTCCAAAGAGAAAGCCTTGGAGTTGTATCGGGAGCAGAATTTAGACAAGCCCGAGTTGCTGGAGTTTGTAACCGCGGACATTTTGCCGGCTTCTTTGGAAATTTCTACCACCCAGGTTGAATTTCAGGAGTCTATTGCCCGAGAGCTTTCCAATAACAATCGGGTGGAAAGCGTGGTCTTTCATCGCGATGTGGTTAAACAGCTGGTGCAGTTTTCCAGGGCGGCAAGAGTGGAAGGCTTTATGTGGGCGGTGTCTCTTTTAACTGTTTCTGTTTTAACTATCCTAATTATTGTCGGCTTGAGTATCACGGCTTATGGCCGGGAGATAGAAATTATGAAACTGGTGGGAGCGGGAAACTGGTATGTGCGCTGGCCGTTTATTTTTCAGGGGGCCATTTACGGAGTAGCGTCGGCGGCCTTGGCGGCTGGTTTACTTTATTTAATGCCCTATATAAAAGACTTCTTCCTGAACGGAACCGAGTCCGTTCTCCTTCCCGGGGTAAGCGTTTTCCCCGTTGCCGATTGGCTCCTTTTAAGACTGTGGGGAGCAACCACAATACTGGGCGCAGGGCTGGGGGCCTTGTCAAGCTTGGCGGCCACCTGGAGATACTTGAAAGCCTAGCGGGTTAATGGAATAACGGAATAACGGAATAACGGAATAACTGAATAACAGAATAACGGAGTAACGGAATAACGGAATAATGGAATAACGGAATAACGGAATAACGGAATAACAGAATAACGGAATAACGGAATAACGGAATAACGGAATAACGGAATAACAGAATAACGGAATAACGGAATAACGGAATAACAGAATAACGGAATAACGGAATAACGGAATAACAGAATAACGGAATAACAGAATAACGGAATAACTTTGTTGTTAATCGGTTAGTCGGTTAATCGGTTAATCAGTTAATCAGTTAATCAGTTAATCGGTCAATCAGTTAATCAATTAATCGGTTAATCAGTTAATCGGTTAATCGGTTAATCAGTTAATCAGTTCTTTAGATCTATCAATGTCGTACAGCAAGCGTTTAATCTTTCTAATGCTCTGCCTTCTGTTTGTCCCTGCCTTTGTCGTCCGGGCGGATGATTTACAGGATGAGTATGAGCAAAAACAGTTTGAACTGGAACAGATTAGGCAGAAAAAGCAGGAATTGGAGGAAAAAATCCGTGCCGCTCAAGACCAGGAGGCAACTTTGGCCAACCAGATTGCCTATCTCGACAATTCTATCTATCTCACCGAGTTGGAGATCAACGAAACTCAGTCCCAGATTATTCAAACCCAGGATCAGTTGTTGGCGGTGGGGCAGGATATTGATCGGCTCACCTTAAAGCTGGGGAATCTGGAAAGCAGTATAGAGGATTTGTCTCGTGTTCTTAAAGCCAGAATAAGAGCTTCGTACGAATTAAATAGCACAACCTCTCTTTGGCAGATTTTTTTCTTTTCAGGGAGCCTGGATAGATATGTCCTGCGGTGTACATATTTAACTACTCTCCAGTATGAAGACCGCAAGCTGATGAAACAGATGAAAAGTTCTCAAGAGCTTTTCTCCCAGCAAAAACAGCAGCTGGAGGCGCTTAAGCGGGAAAAGGAGGAATTGAAGGCTCAACTGGAAGACCAAAAAGCTCAGCTTGACGCCCAGCAGGCAAGTTTGAGCCAGCAGAAAAGCAATAAGCAGTATCTGTTGGAAGTCACGCAGAACGAGGAAACCAAGTATCAGGAATTGCTGGCGTCGCTAAAACAGGATGAAGCGGCAATTAGGGATGCGATTAACAGCCTGTTGAGGCAGATTGCGGGTAATGTTCTGGCGGGAACGGCGGTAAAGCGGGGAGATATTATTGGTCTGGAGGGAAATACGGGGGCGGTGTACCCTAAACCGACCGCTTCCAATCCTACCGCCGGAGCCCATGTGCACTTTAGTGTTTTAACCTGCGGCAGTTGGTCGTGCGCCACCGATCCTATGCCCTATATTAACAATGGTACCTTAAGATGGCCGCTGGATAATTTTGTGATTACCCAAGGTTATGGGTATACCTGGTTTGCGGCGCATTCCTCTTACTATGAGGGGGGATTTCATAATGGGATAGATTTAAGATCAGATGATGGCTACGGCGCACCGGTGAAAGCGGCGGCTGACGGAGTGGTTTATTATACTGTTGATGGGTACGGCGGGCACGGAGCAATTGTTAAGCACGGTGATAATTTATATACCGCCTACTGGCATCTGCAGCCGGTGAGGCAGTGAAGGAAAGAGGCCCCCTGGGGCGGCACCCTGTTTAAGCCTTTTATCTAAGCTAAAAAGGTGAAGCTAAATATTAAAGGATACGCCATTTTTCTTCTGCTGTTTTTGCCTCTTTTATCTTTTTGTTGTGTTAAACACGTTTTCGCTGGTAATGCGGGAAGCGTGGTGATTAATGAAATTATGTGGACGGGGACCTCGGCGTCTAGTGCGGACGAGTGGGTGGAGTTGTTTAATTCTACGGATGACGATGTGGATCTGACCGGATGGGGATTGTATTCCATTGACGGCAGTCCTGAGGTTAGTTTAGAAGGAAGCATTAAGGCCGGGGGGTATTATCTTCTTGAAAGGAGCGATGATCAGACTGTCAGCGATATTGCCGCAAATGTAATTTATACGGGAGCCTTGGATAACCACGGTGAATTTTTGAGGCTAGAGGATGGGGAGGGGAATGTGATTGACGAAATCGATGCTTCTTTGGGATGGTTTGGCGGGGATAACTTAAATAAAAAGAGTATGGAGCGGATTGATCCTGGTGTTTCTGGCAGCTTGTCGTTTAATTGGTGTACAAATAACGGGATGGCGATTAATGGATTGGACGCTGACGGTAATTTTCTGCTGGCGACTCCCTTGCTTGAAAACAGCTGTTGCTTGACGGCACCGACGCCCAGTTTAATTCCGACTATGCCGAAGGTCAGCCCGACATTAAAGTCTACCCCGGTGCCAACTCCAACCCCCACCCTTACTTCTACTCCTTCTCCCACCCCTTCCCCAACTCTGCCGCCTCCCATGGCAATTGCAATAGGCGCTCCCGGTGAAATTGAAATTGGGAAAGAATTTGAGGTGAGTGTTAGTGTGGCTGGTGGTGAGTCCGGGTCGGTGTATTTTGTTAAGGGAATGTTGGGAAGTGATTCGGGAGGAACGAAGCTTTATGACGGGCGGACGCTTGGAGCAGATGGGGAAAGTTGGCTGGCCTGGAATGCGGCCTGGGAGAAAATGCCGGTGTTTAAGACCGACGCTGAAGGTGAAGGGTCAATGGTGGTTAAGATGAAGACGGACGAAGATGTTCAGATTGGTGTAAATTATATTAAGGTCAGATTAAGAGAAATTGATGGCGGTAAAAATCTTGATTCAAATGTGGAAACAATTACAGTTCTTAAGTCCGGAGTAGCTTCATTTCCGTCACCTACGGTTAAACCAACACCGACTCCAACTCCAGAAGGAGAGAAAGAAAAGGAACTTGTTTTTACTTTTGGTCTGCCCTCGGAGATATCAGCCGGTAAGCCTTTTGAAATTCCTGTTGCCCTGTGCGGAGCCGATCCTTATGCCGATTATTATGCAAAAGTGATGATGGGACAAGAAGATAGCGGGCAAATGTATGATGGCCAAACTCTGGGAGGTGATGGTGATAGCTGGCTGTCTTGGAATGCGGCCTGGGATAAGATGCCGACGCTTTCAGCTGATGATAGTGGGTGTGGGTTAGTGGTTGCTAAGGCCAAAATAGATGAAGATGCCGTGTCGGGAGAATATAGGGTATTGATCCGATTACGCAGACTGGGAGCCGCAGAGAACATTGATTCTGAAATCCGCACTATTTGTGTTATTTCTAATGAAATTTTTAAACAAACCGGCGGTGAAGTATTGGGTGCGATGCGGTCTCTGCCGCAGACCGGGGTTTCGCTGCCTAGATTTCAATTGTTTGGCCATCATAGGCGATGAGGAGGCGGGGGTCAATTTCTTTCGCCCTCTTAACCATTTCTTGGTGGGTCATTTTTGCGCGGTGGGAAAAGTGTGAAAGAAGAATTTTTTTGCCGGGGAATTTTTTGGCCTGTTCAACACCAAGGTGTCTGGTTAGTTCAAATGCTTCTTTTGGCACGTAGAAAAAAGGAGCGTGGGCAATTATCAAATTGGGGGGGCGGCTCTTCATCAGCGAGTTTAGTTTTCCGTTAATGAAGGCAATATCTGCCAAATAGACGACTGTTTTCCCTTCTGTGGCGATAAGAAGTCCGTTGCAGTCACAGCCGCCGTGCTTGCCCCGCACAAGTGTCACGGTGAGATTTTTGTTGATAAAAAACGGTTGGTAGGGAATTAAAGTCTTGGGTTGAAAAAAGTCGTTTTTGATGAGTTGTTGATAGGCCTGTTGCGTGCTTTCTTTCCAACGACTATTTGCGGGAGCGTTATAAAGCCAAGCATGGAGTTTTTTACCGATAAGAAAAATGCGTCGTTTTTCCTTTGGTTTGCGGCTCCTTTTCCATGTATTAAAATCTTGGCGGATTTCCTCCAGCCCTTGAGTGTGGTCAAAATGACGGTGTGAAAGAAAAAGAAAGTCAAAATCTACATTGTATTTTAAAGCTTGCTGCCGCCAATCAGGGCTGGCGTCGAGTAGAATTGAAGTGCTGTCTTTAAGTGTAATCAGGTAGGAACTTCGCAGTCGGATATCTTTACCCGTGGCATTCCGGCAAAGCCGGCACTTGCAGAAGGGCTGAGGTATTCCCTCACTGCCTGATGAACCGAGAACAGTAATTTTGAGCACGAGAAAATAGTATAAAATTTGCAAAGCCAGGGCAAGTGTTCTGTTATGGGTTTTATTGGGGAAGGGACAGAGGAGGGGTTAGATAGCTGGTTAGTTCTGGGATTTTGACCCGAATTTGTTTCATAGAGTCTCTTTCGCGGACGGTAACGGTTTTGTCTTCTAGTGTTTGTCCATCAACGGTTAGACAGAAGGGGGTGCCGATTTCATCCTGTCTGCGGTAGCGGCGGCCAATAGTTCCCTGCTCGTCATATTGTACAACAAAGCTGCTTTTTAGGGCTTGGAGAATTTCTTGGGCCGCCCCGGTGAGCTTCTTATCGGTGCGCACTAAGGGAAGAATGGCAACCTGAATTGGAGCGAGGTAGGGCGGCAGGCTGAGGTAAATACGCTTTCTTCCCCTGACTTCCTCTTCATGATAGTTTTCCAGCAAGAGGGCAAGGAAAGTGCGCCCCACCCCTCCAGAGGCTTCAATAATCCAGGGAAGAATTTTTTGACCGGTTTCTTCATTGAACATCTTAAGGTCGGTGCCGCTGAATTTTTCGTGCTGGGTTAGGTCATAATTCCCCCGATGATGCAAGCCTTCTAGTTCATCCCACCCCCAGGGGTATTTATAGTCGATGTCCCAGGCGTCGGTGGCGTAAAAAATACGCTCCTCGTTACTGTGTTGACGCCACCTAAGATTGCCGGCAGACAGTTTTAGGTTTTTAATGTACCAATTCCAGCGTATTTCCTTCCACTCTTTATAGGCCTTATCTGCTTCTTCGGGCTGGACAAAGTATTCTACATCCCACTGCTCGAATTCCCGGGTTTTAAACATAAATCTACCCAAGGTAATTTCGTTTCTAAAAGCTTTACCGATCTGGGCGATTCCAAAGGGAAGTTTGGGAGAGAAAGATTCCACCACATTTTTGTAGTCGAGGTAGATGTTTTGGCAGGATTCTCCTTTAAGATAGGCTTTGGTTTTTTGACCTTCAATAACTCCTAGGGAGGTTTCCATTAAAATGTTGAATTGGCGGACCTCGGGGATAAGTTCACCGCCGCAAAGAGGGCACTTGGTTGCTCCCACTTCCAGAATTTGCCAGTTGCCGGTTTGGTTGTCCTTTTTTAGTTTCCAGCCTTCAAGTTTGTCCGGTCTTACCCGACTTTTACAGTCTTTGCAATCAACCAAAGGGTCGGTGAACCCGGCCACATGGCCGCTGGCTTCCCAAGCTTTGGGATGCATAAGGATTGCCCCATCTAGGCCGTAAACATTTTCTCTTTCGTGGACTGTGTTTTTCCACCAAAGCCTTTTGAGGTTGTTTAAAAGCTCTACCCCCAGGGGCCCATAGTCGTAGAACCCGGCCAGTCCGCCGTAGATTTCTGAAGAAGGATAAACAAATCCCTTGCGTTTGCAAAGGGAGACGATCTTTTGCATCAGGCTGTTTTGGCTGGACATGGAGATAGGATACCAGAAGGTGCTGGTGAAATCAACTCCAGAGAAGGGAAGAGGGGTACGTGAAGATTTCTTCTTTTTCACGTACCCCAGGAGGACTAGGGAATTGTGACGACGACGATCTTGGCGTCAGGCCATCTCTGGCCTAGCCGTTTCGCAAGAGCCCTATAGCGATTTGAAACCGGGATGTCAAGTTCTCTGTAGGGCATCGCCGGATGCGGCGGATAGACGGTGTAGGAGATTAAACCGTCTATGGCCAAAGTATCTTGAACCACTGTCAGATAGGCATCTTTCCAGATTTTTCTCTTTTCTCTGGGCTCGGAAATTTCCGGCCCTAGGCGAGGGTGGACTTTTCTAACTACGCCTAGAGACTGCGAAAACGTGTAAATTTTCATGGTCCTCTCCTTTTCTGCTTATTCTTTTCCTCATAGTCCTCGGAGTCTCAATTATAACAAAATCTCAGGGGATTTCAACTTTTTGTTTAAAATTTGCTCGATGAAAATTTTGTTAAATCTTCTCCATTCTTGCAGGGTCTGTGGTTTTTTATCTTTAAACATAGAGTCGGACCAGAAGCCGGAGAGCTTTAAAAGCTGGATCTCAAAGTCTTTCATTAAAGAGTTTAAGGAAGAAATTGCTGGTGGAATTAGGGAATTGAGAGAGTTAAGGGTGGTTAGAGTTAAATTAAAAACTTGTCGGGCGTTTTTCCCCTCGGGGATAAGATTGTTAATCAGCTCGCAGATGTAATAGGCTTGAGTCGTTTTGGCCAGGCTATTTTTTATCTTGTCAAAGGACTTGATCACCGCCGCTTCGGTAATAATGGCCAAATTTTTGCCTTCGGCAATTTTCACTTCGGCGAGATTGAGAAGATCAAGATTGCCTCCCTTTTTGGAGGTTGGTCTGCGGATACCCTTGGCCACTGCTGAAAGTTTGCCGTGGTATTTGGTAAGCAGGGTAAGGATGCGGTCGGCTTCTCCAAGATTGCGCCGTTTAAGAATAAGAGAATAATCGGTGAAGCTGGACAATGGTCAAATGGCTGCATGGTTAAATGGTTGGACAGAGGAGAAGTTTTGACAACCATCCAGCTATCTAGCCATTCAGCCATTAATGCGGTCTTTTTAGGTTAAACGTGATTTCTTCGTCTGTTGTCAGTTTAAACTTCTGTATTTCGCCGCCGAGCAAGATCTCATATTCCGGAGCGTTTAGTCCGGGCTGTTTTTGAATCAATAGCCTGTACTCATTAGTTTCGGAGTTTTTGCCTGGTTTAAAATAAAAAGGCAGTTTATACTCAAAAGTTAGCGTGGTTTCTGAAAGAGGACGGGTAAGGATGAAGTTGTCAAAGACGGTCTTGTTTAGATCTTCAAATACATTCGGCTGTGGGTATTCGCCGCCGCTTGCAGAAATTAGTTGGCTTCCTTTGGGGACATATACCCGTATATAATTTCGCGCCGTGCTGTTGAGCCAACCGTCATAGGCTCCGGTATTGCGGTAGGTCAAGGTGAGTTTGGTGATTACTTCTCCCGTTTCGGAATTAACAGAAATTTCTTGCTTTACCTTCCTTTTCATATACATGTCAGATTTTAATCCGGCTAAATTTGCCTGATTAATGTGGAGATAGTCGGAGCCTGTTTCGCCGGCAATTCTCCCGGCCCAGTTGTATTTTTCGGCCAGATCTTGGATGACTTTATTGTGGAAATAGACCAGAAGGTGTTTTTCTTGCAGTTGGCTGGTCGCCAGAGAGAGCAGCTCGGGCCATTTGTTTGAGGGCGCGTTAAGCGCCCATTCCACCAACTCGGCCATGAGATCTCCCAGAATGGCTTTTCTGTCTTTACTGCTCTTAAAGACTTTTTCGGCATATAATTCCAGACGGCAGACGACATTTTCGGAAGTAAAGGCGTTGCCGCCGGTTAGGCAGCTTTGAGGCAGATTCCAATATCCGACGGGATCCACATTATATCCCGGAACGGTAATTGGACCGCTTAATTCTAGGAAGCTTTCGACAAATTGTGTGTCTAGGGCAAATATTCCGGCGACGGGAGGTGAAGCGGTGTGTTGATAGTAATATTTAAAGTCCTGCATGGACTGCTTAAAGTCGGGAGAAAAATTGGTGTCTCGCATCCACCAGCCCTTTTGTTTGAGATGTCGAATTATTGGCGCTGGGGCGGGAAGGTAGCTTTGTTTAGGATCAAGGTTGTAGATATCATCGGAAAAAATAATGGAGAAGTACCCTCTGTCAAGTTTTGCTAGGGCGTAGGCGGTAATGAACCCCCCGGTCGGCCGCAACTCTTTATCGTTTTGAAAGAGGACAAGATATGTTTTGGGGATGTCAACTCCTAAAAGCGAGGGTATTTCCAGTAAAAAGGGCTTGATATCGGAGAGACCAGACTGAATCTGCGGGATGGCTGTTTGGAGAGCGTTGAGATTATCTTTTATCTGAAATCCGCCGAGTGATTGAGGGTAAATTTCCGGATGGATTTGGGCCAGTTCGTTTAGGGTTAGGGTCATTTTCTCCTGCGCTTGATCTAGATGAGGAATTAGACTGGGGGAAATGGCGGCCAGTTGGGCAACTTTCTCCTGAGTGGAAATGGGCTGGGCGTCTTCTTTTAGCCCTAAAACAGAAGC
>MZGJ01000032.1 GCA_002084955.1 candidate division CPR3 bacterium 4484_211
CACCCCCACCCCTACCCCCACACCCGTATCCATCTCCCCTTTGCCCCACACGCCTTTCCCCTCCATCGGGCCCATCCAGCCCTTAAACCAAGAATCAAACTCATCAAACGAAACGAAAAAGATTGCCTCCATCCCGCAACCTCCAGTAAGATACCGCAACCTTTCGGTAACCCTCTATATCTTTAACAAGCACAAAGTGAAAGCCTCTGGTTACTCCACTCTGTACGCCGGCTGGCTATTGCCCCAAGAAATAAGATCACTCTCTGTAGATAAAAACGGCAACCACTGGGCTAACCCCAATGGCAAAATGTACCTCACCAAACTCTACCGAAACTACCGGATATCAGAAATTGACGATGATGTTGTTTTTACAAACGCGGGCAACAATAAAGCTGTGGGAAGAGGGCGCCAATGGGCTATTGAGCAATGGAAGCTGTGGCTCATCATTCTTTTACCTTTAATTACAGAACTCGCCATTTTGGGAATAATCGCCTTTACTGAGGTCAATCACTGGAAGAAAAAAAGGTCTAGTTAATTATGTTTAATACGGTCACGCAAACACTACAGTTTTTCCCCTACTTCAGCAGGATAGTCTTTACCGCCTTCTTGGTTGCCGCGGTGACCATCGGAGGTCTAATTATCGCCTCCCTGATCATTGCGCGTTTTCTAGGATCATCCTCCCCATCCAATTCATCAAAAGATGATAATTTCTGGAAAGCTCTGAATTTGCTTACAGCTTACACTCTGCAGTTTTTCTCCGATTGGATCATCTTCGGTTGTGTCACCTGGTTGCTCATACTTGGGCTCATATACACATACAGCGGGTGGATAAAATCTCTTAGTCTTTGGTATTTTGGGATTCCCTATTTCCTACTGCTTTTAACACTGCCGATTAGCTCTCTTATCTGTCTTAAAACCTGGGGAGGCATTATTAAAATGGAGGGCGAGAAAAAGCTCTTTCTTTTTCTTATCCAGGCCAAAAAAATTTACCTCTCTATCCAAATATTCTTTTCAATCCTATCCTTTTTTTCTTTTCTGGCTTTGGGCATCTTTATCTCGCTCTTTGCCGCCGAAGAACTTTCCTACAGCTTAGCCAACTTTCTTAAAATAATCCTAATCCCTCTTGTACCCACAGCCATAAGCCTAATCAGTGCAGGCATTTACTCCATCAAATTCCTGCTTTTAAGAAAACAATTATTAGGCAGCCAGCAACTATGATCCAAGACATTCCCAAAGTTAATCAATCCATAATCACCAAAGTTTTTCCACCCCGCAAACCAGCAGCCCACAAAAATGACTTTGGGCATCTCTTGGTCATTGGCGGATCTAAATTATATACAGGATCTCCCATTCTTAACGCTCTGGCCGCCTACAAAACAGGCACCGACTTGGTTACTATCGTCGCTCCCAAGCGCACGGCAGATACCGCCGCCGCTTTTTCACCGGATCTAATTACCTATCCAGTGGAAGGAGACTTCTTTACTCCGGCTCATTTGGACAAAGTATTTGAGCTCATACAAGGCAAAACCGCCGTCGTCATCGGTAGTGGTATAGGCCGCCGCCGCGAGACATTAACCTTTGTGCAGGAAATCTTAGCCCGCCAGACACTACCCATTGTTATAGACGCCGATGCCATCTATGGCCTGGTTGGACAACACTCGCTGGTAAAGGAAAAAAAATTCGTCCTTACCCCCCACGCCTATGAGTTTCAAATCTTAACTGAAGCTATCCCCCCCGCAGGTCTGGAAGAAAGGATTGAATTGGTTAAAAAATGGAGCGTGGAGCTAACCAGTACCATTCTTTTAAAAGGCAGTCAGGATATCATTAGTGATGGACAAGAAACAATGATCAACGAAACCGGTAATCCCTTTATGACCGTAGGAGGAAGTGGTGATACCCTGGCGGGAATTTACGGAGGCCTGCTGGCACAAGGAGTAGACGAATTTGACGCCGGTTGCGCGGCGGCCTTTATTAACGGCGCGGCCGGAGACTTGGCTGCAGCTCAGCTAGGCCCCGGCATGCTGGCCACCGATCTTCTCAATTTTATCCCCCAGGTTATTATGGAAACATTAATTTCGTAAAAAAGTGGGTGACGGAAAGCCAGGCCGGCAAGAGCGTGGACAAAAAGTTTTCGGTTCACAAAGGAAAGATCCTGCAAGAAAAATACACCCGCATCCAAAGCGGTAGAGCTTCACCCACATCTGGTTATCCGTTGCTCTTCTTATGACTGACACACACTGTCATCTTAATTTCCAAGACTTCGACGTAGATCGCAAAGAAGTTATCCAGCGCACCTTAGAAAATTTAAAGGGGGTAATTACCGTAGGAGCCGGATTGGGAACAAGTGAAAAAGCTGTGGCTCTAGCCAAAAAGCATAAGCAAATTTACGCCGCTGTGGGTCTCCACCCCCACAACACCGAACCCAAATCCTCTCCAGGCAATTCAAATCACCGCAGTCAAGTAGATGAACTGTTTAAACTTGCACGAAAATCCAAAAAGGTCATCGCCATTGGCGAAACAGGTTTAGACTATTCACCAGCTCCACCCGGAGAAGTCAATCGCCCCAAAAAAGAACAATTCAAACTATTTATAGACCAAATTAACCTAGCCAAGAAGCTAAATTTGCCCCTAATCATCCACTGCCGCGACGCTTTAGACGACACCCTGAGCATCATTAGGGAGCAAAAAGTTGAAAATGCGGTTTTCCACTGCTTTACCTACGATAAAGAGTCGGCCAAAAAGGTTCTGGAGGCCGGATTCCTAATTTCTTTCACCGGAATTGTAACCTTTAAAAGCGCTCATACGGTCCAGGAAACGGCCAAATATGTGCCTCTAGACAAGATAATGGTGGAAACCGATGCCCCATTTTTAGCCCCACAACCTTTTCGCGGCCAACGCTGTGAGCCCTGGATGGTAAAATATGTGGTGGAAAAAGTTGCCGAGCTTAAAAAAATTAGTCCAACAGAAGTGGAAACAATAACAGATAGAAATGCTAGAATTTTCTTTAAACTCGAAACTTAAAGTGCAAAACCCAAAGCTGCAGCCCAAAGGTTTCCAACCAGTTCGACCAGGTTTTTAGCTTTGAGCTGTGGTTTTGACATTTGAGATTTGCAATTTGACGATTGCCTCCCGTGTTCAAAAATCGTTTTTTTATTCTCGCCACAATAATTTCCCTTATCTTCATCCAGCTGATGACGTGGATAATTTTTTTAAACCGCCAAGTCCTCCCTCCAGAAATACCTCTTTTCTACTACCATCCCTGGGGCAAGGACCAACTGGCCCCCGCCTCCCAAATTTGGATCCTGCCGGCGGTAAGCGGCGGAATTTTCGCCGTTAATACAGTAATCGCCTGGCTAATTTATAAAAGCGACAAGTTTTTGGCACAGGCATTAGTCTTTGGAACCACCATCCTTTCCGGGATGGGATTGTTTTTTTTATTAAGAATAATCAACCTGGTAACTCCCTAAATCTCCACTTTGCAGTAGCGAACTCTGGTTCGCAATTATCGCCGCAGAATTCGAAAACCATGCGGCATACTGCCGATAATAGGTTATAAATGCCTAACTTGGTTGTCATGGCAATAACCAAGCACCAAATGGCAAACAAATTCAGAATTCAGAATTCAGAATTCAAATGACCGAAACCTTCTATTTAGAGTTTAGAAATTGTGATTTGGTCCTTGTTTGAAATTTGTCATTTGGATTTGGTTTGGCATTTGGCATTTTTAATTTGACATTTTACGAGTTCACTCCTTGGAAAGAGGCGGCTCCTAACCCTGCTGCCTACCACATTACTACACTACTACACTGCTGCACTGCTGCATCCCAAAAAAACTCTTAGTATGATAGACTAGTCTATCATATATATATGTTTTGGCTTGTATACAAGCAAGTCTTAAAAGCAAGGTTGGGTTTAGTATGATAAACTAGTCTATCATCACTGAGATTATTTTAATGGAGTTTGGTTTTAGCATTTTTAGCGTGTTTTACCCTTGGAGGATGGATTGTAAATATCCAACTTAATTGTAATAGCGCACTTTTGCCGTGTACCCCATTGCAGTTGGTGCGCGATTAGAAGGCGCGATTAGAAGGGGTGACACCCTCTTTGAGGGTGTCACCCCATTCAAATGATTAGTGCGCACTTAAGAACGCAGAATAAGTTCTGCTACTACGGATGAAGTATAATAACGAACTCTTACCGTGTACCCCCTGTGGTGCCGCGGTCAGTTCGCGCTTGAGGGAAGCAGACTAAAATTTGCTATTACAGTTAAATCTTAAAGTTATATTCCAGCTATAGCCATCACAAGCCAGGAATGTAAAGCAGTATAGAGCTCAGAGGTTTTTTTCATTCAACGAAACCAAGGCCAGTTCTTAAAAGGCTTCACGAGAGAATCTGATGAAAAACAAATACCACTTCGCTATCGGCAACAGAAGAAGACCCTTTCACCAACAGCTACTACTGCTCATCGCAATACGGACTAGCCGGGCTTCCAGTACAGTTAGCTAGCGGGCAATCAAGATCATTCAATTTCTTTCTGCTAAAGAAAATGCTATTCACATCACGGCATCCCCATTAAGTTCGTTTTCCCCAACGCTAACTCTACTATCCGCAACGTCCCCCATAAATAAGAAATCGTACTGCACAAATCACCATCATTCCTACTGAACCTGCACAATAATCCTGTCGGCCTTCCAAGCGTTAGGCTTGTAGATTAGGTACTGATGACCCTCTTCTTTCGGTACCTCAAACGTCACCTTGCCTGCAACTTTGCCACCAGCGACTAAATCCCCTGAGCCTAGCCTCCCATCAACAAGCACAAGAGATGTATCTAGAACCTGCCCAGCCGCTGTTTGAATTCTGAAATCAAAATAAGAATACTGCTCCGTTTTGTCTGACACATTCTCCAGCGAAACATCCACGATAACAAATTCTTTTCCACTCTCTGCCTTCTCAAACTCTGAAACAGCAGATGTCCTCGTGATATCATTGACTGTTAGTTTTAGCCCTTCCAGAGTAGCATTTTCGCCAACAACAATCTCAATATCCTTTGGTTGTGCGTCAACTCTACCCATAAAGCGGTATTGTCTAGTAGTTGGAGTAGCACCACTATCACCACGATTATCGGTATCTGTACTTGACCCTCCGCCACCCAAAACCCCTAAAACAACTATCCCGCCCATAATCACCAAAACGACAGTTAAAACCTTATGTCGGGCAAACCAGCTTTTCTTGGCTAGTTTTACTTCGTCCTGGTCATTCATTTAACTCACCTCCTCAAACTAAAAAATTGTTATTAAAACTGTCATTGATTTCCATCTGGCGTTTAGGCAACAAATGAAAAGAGATAACCTCCGCTTGTCCTCGGTCGCGAAACATCAAATCCCTATAAATGTTGCCCCTCTTGAGGTCCGATGTTGAACCAAAAAGTTAAATCTGTAGCCGAGATTGTGATCAAATCCTACCTCAAAAGAGCCGTATAGTCAACACCGTCATGTGCGGTGTCCAGGACATACTATACAGTTTTTAAGATTTGATTACCGCGTATACGTGGACCAAGTGTTAAAATTAGCAAAAACTGACTATCTCACCGCAAAGGGGGTGAAGAAGTATGAAAACTGGACACCATTCCCGTCTAACAACGGGAGTAATTG
>MZGJ01000033.1 GCA_002084955.1 candidate division CPR3 bacterium 4484_211
AGAGGGAGTAAGCGACGGAATTAAATCAACTGGAGGCTCCCCAGAGCCGCCATTCATTTGAGCCATGTCACTTTTCAATTTATAAGATTTTAAAGATAGAAAGAGGGTTAAAGTAGTTAAACAAATTACAGCCAGGTGGTGAAGGTAGTCAGAAAAATTAGACACCGTCAGGAGTAAACTTGTAAAATTTTCTCAAAGTCAAAAGACTCAACTTTACTTTCCACCAAGGAAGCGTGAGCCAACTGCGGAAGTTGCTCTTCGTAAACAGGCCGCTCTTCTTGGTAAAAAATACCAATGGGAATTCTCTCTCCCCATTCCAGGGATTTCTTAAAAGCCATCTGCTTATCGTTCGGCTGGTAGCCTTCTTGCTCTCCTAGTTTATAAACTCGCTTTAAAAAATAGTCAAAAGTGTTCAGCTTATTAAAAGTCACACACGGTTGCAAAATATCCACCACCGCAAAACCTTTATGGCGGTGAGCCGCAACGATCATCTTAGCAAGATGGTCTACATCACCGGCAAATCCGCGCGCCACAAACCCCCCACCCGAAGCTATAGCCAGAGCCACGGGATTAACCGGCTTTTCCAAGACACCCTTAAGAGACGTTTTAGTTCTATCTCCTTGTTCGGTAGTAGGCGATGTCTGCCCCGTGGTCAAGCTATAACGCTGGTTATTATGAATAAGACAAACCAAATCAACATTACGCCTCAAGGCGTGCAAAAAATGATTGCCGCCTTCTCCCAAACAATCACCGTCGCCAGTTAAAACAAACACATTAAGTTCGTGATTAGCCAACTTAGCTCCTTGAGCTATCGGCAGAGGCCTGCCGTGCAATCCTTCAAAGTGATTTACCTGCAGGAAATTAACCACATGCCCGTGACAACCAATTCCTTCCACACAAAGAATTGTTGAGGGATCAAGACTCAATTCTAAGAAGGCATTTTTCAGCGCGGTAAAAATACCAAAATTGCCGCACCCAGGACACCAGGTGGGCTGATTGTGTGTATTTAAATCGGTAGGAACACCTGCCGCTTGTTCTTTTAACATTTTGTCATCTAGTTCAACTACCCCTCTCATTTAATTAACTCTCTAACTTTACTAACTATTTCTTCGGGATAAAACGGCCTGCCGTCGTACTTTAAAAATTTGTGTTCAATATTAAAGCCGGTTTTTTCCCGAATTAAACCGGCCAGCAGACCATCATAGTTCCCCTCAACGCAAATTACGGTATGGCATTGCTCCAATCGGCGGCCGACAACCTCCGAAGGAAAGGGATTAAGATAAACAAAATGCACAAGATTGGTGGAAATACCCTCACCTAAAAGAATTCTTTGAGCTTCCAGTACAGCCCCTTTGGTTGTCCCCCAAGCAACAAAAGTAATCGGAGCCTCATCCTGTCCGTACAGCCTTGGCTGAGGAAGATCAACCTTTAATGATTCCAGCTTTCGGAATCTTTTCTCCATCATTTTCTCCCTCACCTCTATCTCTTCTGTGGAAAAGCCAAAAGGATCATGCTCGTCACTATTAGCGCGAACAACAATCCCGGGATGTCCGGGGAAGGCCCGCGGACTAACTCCGTCCGAGGTAAAAGCATAACGTTGATAATCCCCCCGAACCTTATCGGCCTTCACTTTTTCCACTTGATGAAACTTTGTCTGATCAAACTTAAAGAAATCAGTGGATTCATATGACTCGGAAAGGAATTTATCCAAAAGAATAATCACCGGAAGCTGGTATTTTTCAGCCATATCTAAACACTGTCTAGTCACCTCAAAGGCCTCGGCCACATCACCGGGGGCGGCAACCACCCTAGGGAACGAGCCCTGATGCGCATGAAGAACAAAACGCAAGTCGCCCTGCTCGGTCCAAGTAGGCAGTCCTGTGGCCGGCCCAGGCCTTTGGGAAACAACTATCACCAATGGAGTTTCCGTCATACCAGCCAGACCCAACCCTTCAGTCATTAAGCAAAACCCGCCTCCGGAGGTGGCGGTCATCGACCGAACCCCGGCAAAAGCTGCGCCTATAGCCATGTTTACCGCGCTAAGCTCATCTTCTACCTGAACAACTGCCACCCCGTACTGTTCCCCCCATCGAGAAAGAAAATGCAAAATTGAGGAAGCCGGCGTCATAGGATAGGCTGGGTAAAACTGCAACCCACCAGCCAATCCTCCCATAGCCACCGCCTCATTACCGGTAACCAACATTCGGCCCTCGCCCGGATTTGCCCTCACCACAATTTTATCTAGAGCCTTTCTCTCGAGAGCATTGACATAATCATATCCTCCCTGAGCTGATTCTATATTTGCCAAAACCACATCCTCACCCTTGTCACTAAACTGATCCGAGATAACATCACCAAGAATACCCAGATCAAAATTCAAAACCGCCATAGATGCCCCAAGGGCTACATTATTCATCATGACCTTCTTTCCGCCCTTTTCCGCGGCAATTTTCCTCAAAGGGATATTAATAAATGAAATAGAAGGAAACTCACCTTCATTCAAAGAAAATTCTCCACCATCATAAATAACCACCGCTCCCTCTTTTAGCTCATTAGAGTGCAGATAAAAACTTTCTTTGTTTAAAGCAACCAGGATATCAACCAATCTAAGTTGGGAATACACCTTCCTAGAAGAAACACGAGCCTGGAAACAATTATGCCCCCCACGAACTAAAGAAGGATACTCATCATAACTAAAAACATGATAGCCGCTACGAACAAAAGTTTTGGAGAAAATAAAACCGGAGCTTTTAATCCCCCACCCCGCCTCGCCTCCAATTTTCCAGGTAAAATCAACTTCAGACATGTACACAGAGTAGCACAAGAAATTTTGAAGGTCAATGCCGAAGTGTGCGGTGGGAAGAACATGCTATGGCCAGGACAGAATTTAATGTCCAAATTCTAAACACTGAAAAGTCTTGGTTATTTGAATTTAGAATTTGTTTGTCATTTGGACTCTTCCTCTTTCTCCTCAGCCGGAACTTCCTCGTCTTTTTCGGCTTCGGCTTCAGCTCCAGCCTCGGCTTCGGCTTCAGCCTGTTTCTCTTCCTCAATCTCCTCGGCGGTAGCTTTGGGCGGCTCAATCTTACAAATTGCCTCTTCCGGATCAATTTCCGTTTTTACATTCTTGGGCAATTTTAGATCTTTAACCATTAATTGCTGGTCAGCTTCCTTAAGGACAGAAATATCCACCTCAATCTCCCGAGGAATGTTAGTAGGCAAACAAGTTAATTGAATTTCATTAACCAATTCTAAAAGCATCCCTTTGCCCTCTTTCACCGCCGGCGACTCACCAACGAATTTTAGAGGCACCTCCACCGTAGTCTCCTGACTAAGATCAACCTGTTGAAAATCTACATGTAAAACTTCACCACTCACCGGATGAATCTGCACATTGCTAACCAACACCGGCCGTTTCTCTTTCTCTCCTTTTACGCGAAGATACAAAAGCTCCGCTTCTCCACCTTCTTCAAAAACATCCAAAAAATCTTCTTTGGGCAACTGCACTGCCAAAGACTTTATCTTTTTACCATAGATATTAGCCGGCAGGATGCCCTGCTTCCGCAAGTTTTTGACTTTGCGCCCAAAAACCTCTCTTTTTTCCACTTTTAGTTGTTCACTCTCTTTCATGATGATAAAATAAACAAAATGACCAAGCCACTAACTGAAATCGCCGATTATGACCTGCCAGACTGCGATTATATAAAATACTGGCAGGGACGTCAATACGAGCACGAAGCCGAAAAGATTGCTCTCAACAAACTTCTCCCCAATAAAGGGCAGAAATTGGTCGATCTCGGCGGCGGCTATGGACGGCTAACACCCACCTACCATCCTCATTTTGAACAGGTGTTGATTATTGATACTTCAGAGCGCAGCCTAAACCAAGCGCGAATGATGGTGGAAAGCCTCAAGCTCAAAAACATTGAGATCAAAAAAGGCGATATCTATAACCTGCCCCTAAAATCAGAAAGTTTTGATACAGCCTTAATGATCAGGGTAATGCACCACCTGCGCTATCCCCAACGAGCGTTTAACGAAACGGCGCGCATTCTTAAACCTAAGGGTATCTTTATTTTAGAGTTTCCCAACAAATGTCATGCTAAGGCCTTAATCCGTGCATCCCTAAAAGGCAGACTAAAACAATTCCTTAGTCTAGAACCATACGAACAGCCGGCCGCCGGCGACGAGGGAATTTTTCTAAACTTCCATTTCCACCATGTACGACAACTACTCCAAACCAGCGGATTTATAATAGAGAAAAAAATTTCCGTCTCCAATTTCCGAAGTCCTACCTTAAAGAAAATTCTTCCTAACAAACTCCTGCTCAATCTAGAAAAAATCGGCCAAGTTATCCTTACCCCTTTTAATTTTGGCCCGTCAATATTTATCAAATGCCGCAAGACAACCTGACAAAATGCCGCCAAACGTAAAGAATAAGCCAAAACTCAGCCTAAATCTAAAAAAGATTATCCGCCTTCACCTCGCCTGCCACGCTCTGGCCAATATTCTTTTCGGCTTCCCTCTCACCCTAGCCGTCGCTCTCTTTCTCAACTTCCCCCTCCGAGCCATCTCCAAACTAACAATTCTCTACGGCACCATCTATTTAGGGTTCTCTATTCCCGCAATCTCTTCTCTTTCCTATTTCAAATTAAAGCCTGTCCGCGACAAGCTGAGACAAATCGGCAATACGCCACACCCTCCCATGGATCAAGTACTGACCACTGTTAAGCAGCTTGTCTCCTATCCCCACTTCACAGGTCTCACCATTGGCCTTATTGACCTCACCGCTTTTTCCCTGGGTATTTTTTTCCTCTATCTGGGTCTAATTCCAGAATTCATGCCGGTGATTAAAATAATCGCCGCCTGCGGAGTAACCATCGGCGCAGTGGTGGGCATCATCAACAGCTATCTTACTCAAACTCTCATCAGCAACCATCTTCGTTCTCTCCTAGAGACACTAATTTCACGATCGCCCCAAGTCTTACGGGACGGGCTTCCCCTCCCCAGTTTTCCACTGACCCTGCAGGCTTTTGTCCTCATCTGTCTTACAGCGATAGCCGCCCAGTCTTCTCTGATGGTAATTTTTCTAGGCAAAATCGCCGCCAGTCATCCCACCGAACTGCCCCAGAGCTTTTTTTTCCTGAGCATTCTTGAATTGCTTAACTTTACCTACGTGATCATCGCCGCCTTCCTCTTCAGCCGCAGTCTCATATTTCCCCTCAAGAAAATTCTTGCCTGGGGCAGAAAAATAACCAGAGGAAACCTTTCCGCCCGACTCTATACCATAACCAACGACGAACTTGCCGAGGTAATTGCCTCTTTTAACCAGATGGCGCAGGAATTGGAAGATGACCGCAATCTTATCTCCGCCGAAAAAAATAAACTCTCTCTAGTCCTTTCCGGCATCACCGACGGCGTCCTCGCCCTACCAAACCCTTTATTCTCAATCCCAGGTAAAACTCCTCACCAGTGAACAAAAAGAAAGATACCTCAGCCTCATGTCGGCCAACATCCAAGAAAACAAGCCAACCAATGTCGCCTACATTGTCACCTTCCGCGA
>MZGJ01000007.1 GCA_002084955.1 candidate division CPR3 bacterium 4484_211
TACTAAACCTAACTTCATTTTTAAGACTTGTTTCTACACAAACCAAAACGTACACATATGATAGACTAGTCTATCATACTAAGAGTTTTTTTGGGTGTAGTCGTGCAGTAATGCGGTTGTAGGGTTAGCAATCACCCCTCTTATATATTTTGAAGGCGGGCTAAAATTCGCCATTACAAATTACAGCGTTATGTCCCAATCATAGTAAAGTAATACCAGATTTGGGCGTGAGATGCTTCGGCGGCAAAAATAACAGCTGCATGGTAAAATTGTATTTAGCTTAGGTTTCTTGCGCCGCCCTAGCTCATCTGGTAGAGCGACGGTATCGTAAACCGTAGGTGGCCGGTTCAAGCCCGGCGGGCGGCTCCACTGCAAAATTTTAACAAAATTGATAAAATATAAGGCGTGGCAAGGAAATTTAGGCGCAAAAAGAAAACCTACCAGTCCTTTTCTTTTAGAAAAGCCTCAAGCTTAACGCGAGAAGAACAAAGGTCTTACCGAAATCTTTTTCTAATCAGTGTCTTCCTTTTGGGGTTTTCCGCCTTGGTCTATTTAAAGGGAATTGATTTCATTACCTTCTACAGCTCTTTATGGCAGCGGGGGGCTCCCTACCCCACCTCGGGTCCTAGCAAAGAAGAAAACTTGACCGTCCCTCCACCCACCTTGGATCCTCTTCCTTCGTTTATTAAAGAAAAAACAACGCTAAAGATTAACGGACATGCCTCCCCAAACACTAAAGTTGTTATTCTAATAAACAACAAAGAGAAAATAAATTTACTTTCCGATTCCCAGGGGAACTTTAAAACCGAAGTCCAGGAAAACCTGGTGGAAGGGGAAAATATAATCAGCGCCTATTGCGAAGATCTGGAGGGTAAAAAGAGTCTGACCGCTGTAGAACAAAAAGTTATTTTAGATACTTCCCCGCCCCAATTAAGCCTGGATAATCCTGCCGACAAGGAAACGACCGTAGTGGATAAACCTACTATTTTAGTCAGCGGTCATACGGAATCGTCAAAAATAACCGTCTTAATTAATGAATACCAGGCGATTGTGGACTTGGAGGGAAATTTTTCCTACCAACTGCCGCTAACCCCGGGAGAAAACCGGATTAAAATCACCGCCAGAGACCAGGCCGGACACGAAACAACACTTGAACGCAGTGCTGTTTATAAGGTTCCGGAGACTTCATAAACTCGCCTCACCCAAGGCTATCATAACCCAAAATATTAAGGCCAAATCATTCTTAAAATAGGGAACATCCGCCAATCCCTGAACCAGCCAAAATAAAAACCCTCCCAAGAGACCCCAGCGGACACAGCCCTTCGCCGTTTTTCTCAATTCCTTCCAGAAGATGTTAAAAATTAAACCCAGAAAGGCCAATAAACCAAAAAAGCCAGTTTCCGTCCAAAAATTTAAAATTAAATTATGCGGATATTCTAAAGGCTCGGCATCACAGGTAAAATACTTGCTCCCATACAGATCCTTAAACCCCGAAAGCCCAGCCCCCAAGGCAAAATGTTCTCGGAGTAAATTTAAACTGCCCTGCCACAAACACAATCTTATTTCCCAAGTTCCGCCGGGTCTAACCCAGGGATTATCAACTTTGGGGACAATATAGGGAACCGAGGCAAACAAAGTCAGATGGGCAATTAGATAAAGACCAAGGCCTAATAGCAATACCCTCTCTATATCTACCTTAGAGAGTATCCCGTTAAGAGAAATACTCCCCAACTGAATTAACAAAACCGAAAACGCGGCAATTATTCCTCCGGTGGACTTGGTCAAGAACATTGCCAAAAGCAAAACACCCAAAATGCTCGCCTCAAAAATGCGCCTCACAAAAGACCGACGGCGTTTTCTTAACCAAGCCGATTCCAAAATCTCTCCGACTAACAACGAGATCGCCGGGCCAATAAACAAAGCCAGAGCATTACCGGAATTGTAGACTGCGTGTGCACGGCCGGCGGCTGCTTCCTGTGGAGAAAAAATTAAGGTACCTGAAACTACCTGGATAATCCCTAACAAACTCAGCCAAAGCCCAGCATAAATTATCGACCAAATAATTTCGCGGTATTTAACAACATCTCTTCTAAGACCGTCAATTACAGCATAGGAAAAAAGAATCGGCTCTAGGAAATAGGCTTTAAGAATTCCCAGTCCACCGCGCAAATCTGGTGTGGCCAGAATACCGGCGCCGCAGGCCATCAAAACCAAGCCCACCATGCCGTCAATTCCAGTCCCGGGCCAAGAATAATCGGCCGCCCCAATCCTAAAAATTATCCACAGAACAACAGTTAGGCCGATTAGGTTTTCCAAAAAGGTAGTCGGGATCCCCAAATAAGACCAACGGAGGATGTAAAGGGGAGACAGCAGTATCGTTAACAGTAAGGCAATTCTTAGTAATTTGGCAATGAGTAAAGTTTTCAAGGCAAAAATTCTCAAACTGCAATTTCCAATCAATAATCAACTACCAAAAATAGGGTGACACCCTTTTTGAGGGTGACACCCTATTTGGGGGTTATTTGGGGGTGACACCCTATTTTCAGCTGTCCCAAAGGCCAAACCGACAACTATCCACATCCACTCCATAATCCAAGGGAAAAATAAAGAGTTTACAAACTGAGAATGAATTACCAAAGTCGGAATAGAAACAATAAGGGTGAGATAAAGAAATTGAGGTTTAACTTTTGGCTTGGAATACCGCAACCATGCCTCTAACCAAATTCCACCGTACAACAACAAATAGGTGATTAATCCAAACACCCCGGTGGTCGCCCAGACAAACAAGACCGAGGAGTCAGCTCCGGCACCAGAGTGTCCGCTGGGTATAGGCAGCCCCCTTTCGTTTCGGAAATAGCCGTATTGGTCTTTAGCATACCTAAAAGCATTAAACCCCACCCCCGTCAGCCAGTTGTCTTTTACAATCACATAGGTCTTTTGCCAATCCTGCAATCTAGCTCGGGCAGTTGCATCTAAAGTAACTGCCCCCACGACTCTATTTCTAACTTTAGGGACAAGGACAAAAGCCAGACAACAGAAAATAAGAAGCAGAATCAGCAGGCGGCGGGACTTTATCAGCCCCAGAAAAAAAATGGCGCATAAGAAAGCCAAATAAGTGCTTCGTGAAAAGGTAAGAAGAATGGAAACGGTCAGCAGAACAGGCAAGAGAAAAAGCAGAGCCTTGGGAAAATTCTTAAGGCCATGCTTCGCAGAATTGCCGTCTCTTAAGATCCAGGCTTTGATATGGTTTCCCTTTTCCAAATTTATTGATAAGACCAAAATCAATCCTAAAACTAAAAGGATACCGGCAAAATTGGGATCAAAAAAAGTAGAAAGAAGCCGGTAGTAATGCGGGTCCCAGCCATAAGCCGCATATTTGGAAAAATCTGAAAAAAACAAAAACTGAAATATTCCCAAAATGGCAAAAACCACCACACCAATAATTAGGCAGCAGGGGATAAAACAACCGGCCGGCCAGCCAATCTCAAAAGAAGATTCTTTTACTAAAGAATAAACAATGGGATAAAGCATGGCATACTGCACCCATCGCCACCAGTATAAAAAACTAATCGCAAATTGGGACATTTCTAACCACCGAAAACTATTCACCAGGCTCAACAAACCGATCGACGCAAACAAAAGGATTAAACCCAAAAAAGGCGGCAGGAAAAGCTCCTTTTTTACGGCCAGACGGTAGGCAAACCAAATAAAAATAAGCATAGGTATGAGAACATCATTTAAATAAACATTTACAAAAGGCAATCCCCCCACCAGAGGCAGAGGAATTTTGCCAAATTGCCCCAAGGGTACGCTGAAAATTATTAAAATTAAAATTAATTTTTCAAGATTCATTAGCGACAAATCTAATCCGCTTCCCAAAATGCAGAGAGTTTAAAAAAATATTCAACTTGGTCATAAAATTAAAAACACGAAATCCGAAAAAGCAAAGAAGTAGGGCAATTTTATACCGCCGTTTTTTGGAGTCAAGCTTTAAGGCCTTCCGAAAACATCTTTTGGCCAAATTCATGTAATTAAACCGACAGTAAAGCAAACCTGTGTCGTAGATAAAATGAGCCATAATGGAAGGCCTTTTATTTAAGTCAACAAAGAAGGTTTTAAAAATTTCATTTCTGGCGACAATGTTTTTGGCGGCATTTTGCGAAAAATGCAGGGGATATTGATAATACTTTACCAAAAATTCGTCCACCGCCTCTATTTTAAACTCCTTAGCCAAGCGCAACCACAAATCCCAATCCTCATAACATTGGCGGGGCTTAAAATAGCCAATCTTTGCAAAACACCTCCTTTTGATTAAACATGAAGAGGCTCCGGCGACAATAACATTCCTTTTAAGCAAATCTTCATAAATCCATCCGGTGTGGTTTGGTCTTTGATGTATTAACTTTTTGCCGGTTTTTGGATTTATCCAAACGGCTCCAGTATAAACCATGCCCACCCTGGGATCAGACAACGATTCCAAGTACCTCATTTGTTTTTCCAATTTTGAAGGCAGCCACTCGTCATCGTCGTCCAGAAAAGCAATAAGCGGAGCGGAAGAAGATTTTATGCCGGTGTTTCTAGCCTCTCCAACATCCAAGTTTTCCTTGTGTCGAATGTATTTGATAAAAGGACGGTTCTGGCTTAATCTTTTTACCGTCTCCCGTGTGTCATCATAAGAAGCGTCATCCACCACAATCAGTTCAAAATCTTTCCATGTCTGATTTAAAACACTTTCCATAGCGCGCTGGAGCAACAAAGAACGATTAAAGGTAGGAATGATCACACTAACTCTGTACATACATTTCATATTGAAGGTGGCTCATAAATGCCCAACATAAAAGGGCTAAACAGGGTGACACCCTCAAAGAGGGTGTCACCCCATTCAAACCCCATTCAAAGGGTATCCGGCAAGAATCTGCTATTTCAGCTAAGTCTTTAAACTATGCCCCGGCTGCATTTCATATTATAATACTAAAGCAGGCTAATATAATTAACAGGAATTTCACGGAGAAGCATCCATGCTGTCGGTAATCATTGTCAACTACAATACCAAAAAATTGATAAAAAGATGCCTAACTTCCGTTTATAGATGGCTTAAGGACCCCCTAGAGGTCATCATCGTTGACAATAATTCCACTGACGGTTCTCGTCTAATGATTAAAAAAGACTTTCCGCAGGCAAAACTAATCAGCTTAGGCAAAAACATCGGGTTTGGCGGCGCCAACAATTTAGGACTGCGCTCAGCTCAAGGAGATCTATTTCTTTTACTCAACAGCGACGCCTATTTAATTTCCAGCCCGTCAGCCATTGTTAATTTTATTAAAAAAACCGATGCCGATTTAGTCTCTCCTCGGTTAATAAAAGCTAATGGGACAACGCAAAAATACATCTGCGGGAATTTCTACAATCTTTTTTCCCCAATTAAAAAGTTACTGCCTGGAACAAAACCCTGGAACTCGGCCAAACCCATCAAAGTAGACTGGGTCTCCGCCGCCGCACTTTTTTTAACCCGAAAAGCATATCTTAAAACCGGCGGCTTTGATGAAACTTATTTTATGTATTTTGAAGACCAAGACTTGTGCTACCGCGCCCAAAAAGCCGGACTTAATATCTACTACTACCCAAAATATGCCATTTGTCATGATGAGGGCGGAAGTTCAAAAGGAAATAAAAAAAAGATCAAGAAATATTATTATCAATCTCTGATAAAATTTTTCCAAAAAACTCGTCCTCACTGGGAAGAACTTGTTGTCAGTCTTTCTCTAAAATTCCTTAGGGTCAAGTAGGATAATTGAAGAAAAATAAATACTTCGGTTAGACCTTTAATTAAAGCGGCAGCTGTGTAGGAATAGCGCGGAACAAATAAGCAATTGGAGACAAAAGCAAATACAAAAGCGGCGGCATAAACAAAGATTAAAGATTTTTGTTTCTTAAAGACAAGTTGAACCCACATAAGGAGTGCGGTAATAAAATAAATAGGAATAAAAAGGGTTAAAATCCGCAATATGTGGACTGCCGGACCGGCTCTTACATCTTTGGCAACAATATTAACAAAATAGGGAGCGGCGATATACAGAAGCATGCTTCCCCACATCCCCATATTAAATAAAATTAAAAAGCTCTTTTTAAAAGTGGCTGTAAAGTATTCCCATTTTAATGATAAATTTCGGGCTAAAATTGGATAAACAACATTCATAAAAAAGACGGGCACCGCCAAGACAAATTCAAAAATCTTAAGACTTAAGCCAAAATACCCCACCGCCTGAACTTGACTAATCTCCTCTTGAGGCAATACAGAAAGTAAAAAAGTATCCACCTTGCCCGTCATCAGACTAAATAAAAGGGCTATACCAAAAGGAAAAGCCTCTAATGCGAGTTCTTTTATTTTACCTGGGTTAAATCTGGGTTTTAAAGAAAGCCATCGTGCGGCAAAAAAAGCTGAAATTAAAGCCACCAAAAGATACTGGACAACCAAAGCGGCAACAATACCCAACAATCCAGCTCCGTTTTTTAACGTAAAAACAACCAAACCCAAAAAAACAATTCCTGATAAAAGCTCGGATAAAAACTGTACATCATACCTCAATTTATATTGAAACAGTCCACTGCAGGCACCCCTCAAGCCCTGGCTAAGTATGGTAATTGATCCCAAAGCAATACCCAACTTAACCGTTAAGGTGTAGGGCAAAAAGAAACTTATTCCTGCAAGAAAAACGGCCGCAAGAAAACTGAGAAAAAGTTTGGCAGAAAGAAGCGTGGTAAATACGGACTGCTCCTGCTCGGGGTGGGAAGACATACGGCGAACGGCAATAGCATTAAATCCAAAATCAACCAAAACCCACAAAAAGGTTACATAACTTAAAACAATTTGGTACTCCCCAAACCCGTCAATCCCCAGATAACCGGTAATCAGGCGGGTAACCACCAAGGCGATAAGTGCGGTAGAAAACCGCCCCAAAATTTGGAAAATGGTGTTGGAGGCAACAGTAAAATAGGACTTTTTCACATTAAAAGTATAGCAAACTTAAGGCAATCCCGATAGACATCGGGGAGATACACGCCGCACATTACAAGTTTGACATCTACTTAATCCCTTGCTAAAATTGGATTGATGTCCAATAATACCCTTGCCAAAAATGGATATGTTTCTCGTGAAATTGAAGCGGAAATTGAGAAATTACTGCCTCTGCCGCAAATCATTGCCCTTGTTGGGCCGCGGCGCAGCGGCAAAACTACTTTATTGCTCCGGCTCCAAAAAAAACTAAAAAAAGCTTCTTATCTCAGCTTTGAAGATCGGGAAGTCCTTACGCTTTTTGAGCAAGATATTAAAAACTTCGCCAAAATTTATCTTGAACGAGAAACACAGTACTTATTCCTGGACGAATTCCACTACGCACAAAAAGGAGGCAAGAACTTAAAATATTTATTTGATTATTATCCTAACAAAAAGATCATCATTTCTGGTTCTTCTACTGCCGACTTAACAATTAGGGCAATAAAGTTCCTGGTAGGACGCGTGCTTGTCTTAACCCTTTATCCTTTTTCCTTTGGTGAGTTCTTGTCAACTAAAGACCGCGAAATTTGCACTATCTGGGAAACCACGTCCGCAAAAGAATTGGGTTCTTCGCCATTAAAAGAAAAGCTTAAACAGATATTTGAAGAATATTTAGTTTTTGGTGGATATCCTGAGGTTGTCCTACAAAAAGACGAAGAAACTAAGAAAACGCTTCTTAATAACATTTACAGTATTTTGTTTCTCCGAGAAATAAAAGATTTTTTAACGCTGTCCGAAGATTACAAATTAAAGAATCTCATCCAAGCCCTGGCACTGCAAATTGGTAATATTGTCAATTATCAGGAACTAGGCCAAATTTCAGGCCTGGATTATAAAACACTCAAGCGCTATCTAAATTTCTTGGAAAAGGTCTTCCTCTGTCAATTGATTCCACCATTTTTTACTAACAAGAGGAAAGAGTTAGTAAAGGCGCCTAAAGTGTATTTTTGGGACAACGGTCTGGCCAATAGTGTGATTAAAAACTTCTCACCTCTTAGCCAAAGACCTAATGCAGGAGCGATCTTGGAAAACGCCGCTTTTGGAATTTTGGATAGGGAAACCGAGGTGAAGTTTTGGCGGACCAAGGCCAAAGCAGAGGTTGATTTCATTCTCGAGGGCCCGGGGGGACCAATTCCTGTAGAGATCAAATTAGGCATTAAAACACCAAAAATCTCATCTTCCCTAAGGAGTTTTATTAAAACCTATCAGCCTAAAAAGGCCATTGTTGGCACTCTTTCTTTCTGGGGAAAACGGTTCATTAATCAGACACAAGTCCTCTTCCAACCTCTGTGGAAATTTGATATTCAGGATGCCCTTACAAATTGACGCCCAGCAAAGGTGTTGCCCTTGCTAAACGCGAGTTTTTTTATCTTTCCCAAACATCTGCCGCCAAGGACTTCCCCCGCACCATCCAGTGCGGTACTATAGGGTGAGTAATAAAGACATCTACACTGGAAAAACCAATTTAACTGGTGCCTGTGCCTGGACTTGAACCAGGGGCCTCTATCATGTGAAGATAGCGCTCTTGCCGTCTGAGCTACACAGGCAGTAACAAGGTGCTTGAATTTTATCAAGAAACCAATTAAAATTAAACCATGAGTAACCAGGAATTATCTATGGATCCGGCTATTTCAAGACCAAGGCCTAATGTTCACCAAGGACCGTCCTCAACCAACAGGAAATCACCTTTGTGGGAAATTGCCCAGACGGCTCTTTTAGCCTTTATCCTCGCCCAACTTCTCGTTCATTATATCGTCCAGCCCCACCATGTTAAGGGCGCTTCCATGGAACCCAATTTCGCCGACGGGGACTACATTTTAACCGATAAACTCACCTACCGCTTTCGCCCGCCCGCCCGCGGAGAGGTAATTGTTTTTCATTCTCCCAAAACGCCCAAAACCGAGTTTATCAAGAGAATTATTGGGCTTCCCGGAGACACCGTTGAAATTAGAGGAAATAAAATCTACATTAACGGCAGGGAGCTGGTAGAAACCTATCTGCCTTATCCCAGCCTGGCCTATGGACCAAACAAAATAAGAGGGGCTGAATCTATCACTGTTCCAGAAGGAAGCTATTTTGTTCTGGGAGATAATCGCGGCAACAGTTATGATTCCAGATACTTCGGCGTCATTGCCCGTTCTGACATTGAAGGGAGGACTATTTTCCGCTACTGGCCAATTTCTGAAGTAAAAGCCATTACTTCACCAAGCTACTAGCCGCTGAATGAGTTAATCAGCTATTTTTAAAAACTGTGCCTTCCTTTTTTTATCACCTCTCGATAAATCTCTTTCTCATCTTCCTTTTCAGCTAACTCCAGTGTTTCCCGGTCATCCATTTTCCGCTCCAGAATTTCATTTTTTACCTTATCAGAAAGACCCAAAAGTTTAAGGCGTTGCTCCAGCTCGTTTAGACTTAAACCCACTTTTTCACCAATTTCCTGCAAACTCAACTTAAAATCCGACCGGAGACGCTGAATAGTAGACCCCTGCTCAAAAATAGTCAGGGGTTCACGCTGAATATTTTCCACTAAAGACAAAATAAGTGCTTCTTCTGAGGATGACTTTTTAACAATCGCCGGTATCTCCGTCAGGCCGGCCAGCTTAGCCGCTCTCCAACGCCTTTCCCCGCTAATTACCACATAACCGGCCGGTGTAGAGGCCACCAAAATAGGATTAATAATTCCATGTTTACGAATAGAATCTGAAAGTTTAACCAGTGATTCGTAGGGAAAAGACGAGCGCGGACGCAGCGGATTAGGAGCAAGTTCGTCTATGTTAAGGAATATAATTTCCTCCACTGATAAAAGATAAAGATTTGAGAATTAATTACTCTCAAACCTGTAATTTTTTAGCCCGTCACCACATTTACGTACTTCCTTCCCTTCAATCGGGAGAATTTCATCACTCCCCTTTTCAGAGCAAAAAGGGTAAAGTCCCGCCCCATACCCACATTTTCCCCGGGATGAAACTTTGATCCTCTCTGACGCACCAAAATGTTGCCCGCCGCCACAACCTGTCCGTCAGCTTTTTTTAAGCCCAGCCTTCTGCCCGGACGTCTTTTTTGTTGTCTCGCCGCGGCTCCAACCGCTTTTTTCTTCGCCACTAAATAAAATCTAACAAAAATCCCAGATATACAACGGTTTTTGTCAGTTAAACTAGTCTTCTAAAGCTCCAAGATCAATCTGCTCAATCTCCACCCTCGTCATCTCCTGCCGGTGTCCATAGCGCTTGCCATACTTCATCTTCTTGTCAAACTTAAAACCCTTAATTTTCGGAGCGCGAAAACGCTCAACTATCTTAGCCTTAACTTTAGCTCCCTTAATAAAAGGCTCCCCCATCACAACCTCCTCCTCGTTCACTGCCAAAAGAACTTGATCAAAAACAACCCGAGATTTCCCCGCCAACTTCTCCACTTCCAGCTGTCTCCCTTTATAAACAACATATTGCTTTCCTCCAGTCTGAATAACCGCATATCGGTCGGGTCTAGGCATGGGGCAATTATATCACAGATGCCTTATTTCTCACCACACTTTCTACTAACCCGATACTGGCTAAACTTATCACCAGCGAACTGCCTCCATAACTCACAAAAGGCAAGGGCACACCGGTGATGGGTAAAAGACCAATATTCATCCCCACATTAACACCAAACTGGCAAAAAAACATTCCCAAAATTCCCCCCACAATAATTCGGCCGGCCGGGTCCGCAATCTTAATCAAAATATTTGCCAAACGCCAAAAAAACAAACCAAAAACAAAAAGAACAAACAGCCCTCCGGCAAATCCTTGTTCCTCACAAAAAGTGGCAAAAATAAAATCGGTGTGCCTATCCGGAAGAAACCGCAGATGAGACTGCGTCCCCATGCCCCAATGCCTGCCCCAGACTTGACCAGACCCTACCGCAATTACAGACTGAATGGCATTATAGCCGCCGCCTAAAGGATCACTTCCCGGCTCAAAGAAACTCAACAAACGGGTTCGTTGATAGACATCTAACTTTTGATAGACAAAAGGAACAAGAATTAAAGAAAGAATTAGAAAGAATAAAAGCACTCTTAAATCGGCCACTCCGAACCAAATCAAAAAAAGCCAAATTGCCAACATAAGTAGTGCCGATCCCAAATCCGGCTCAAAAAAAATTAAAGCTAAAACCGGAAGAATTAGGCCTAGGGAAATAACGGTTACTTTCCTATCGCCCCAGCGTTTCCTGCCCCAAGGCAGGAAAAAAGCAAAAAATAAAATTAAAAGCGGTTTAACTATCTCCGAGGGCTGAATCTGATACCCGCCTGCCTCCAGCCATCGCCTGGCGCCTCTCACCGGCTCAACAAACAATAAAACCGATCCCAAAAGCCCAATTGAAACTAGATAAAAAAAAGGGAAAATAAAAGCCAGAAGATGATAGTCAAGAGACGAAAAAATAACCAAGAAAGCAATTCCTATTATAAGAGCCAGTATCTGACGATTGACAATGTTGGAGGAATACTCTCCACCAGCCAGATGGATGCTTTGCAGGGTTAAAAGGCCAATAACAACCAAGCCGCCAACAAAGAGTATCAGCCAAAAATCAAAGTATCCCACTCGATGCTGATAATCGCGCAGTAAACGGTGCATAACCTAATCTTTGTACCTTTTTACACCTATCCACAATTGGTTGCCTTGTAGTAAAAAGGTTTCCCCTTCATCTACTTTATCAACTTCCCCTTCAACAATCTGACCAGCCAAAACCTTTCTTCCAATTTCCTTGCCGTACTCACTCCAAATTTTCCTAACTAAATGAGAGTTTGACTGCCAATAGATAACCACTTTTTCCTGCCTGGCATATCCAGCCTTTTTTCTTAATTCCTGAACCTTTCGGCGCACCTCCCGGGCCAAACCCTCAACAATGAGATCATCGGTAAGATTGGCATCTAATTCAACCTCCACTTCTTTTCCCCCAGGCTTACATTCAACCTCTTTAACATTAAGTTCATCTTTAATGATGGGAATCATAGGAAGCAGGCCTGATTCAGAGAAGCCTCCTATTTTCACCGTAATTCTCGCCAGGGGCTGCTTAATCTTAATCCCCGCCCGGCGGCGGGCGGCATGCCCTTTTTCGGCAATTTGTCTCACCACTTCCATTTGGTCAAGCAGGTTCCTGTCAACCTCATTTTCCTCCACCTTAGGCCAATCACAAAGATGCACTGATTCCGGGTCACTGTCAAGGCGGAGATTTTGATAAATTTCTTCAGCAATAAAAGGTACGGCAGGAGCAACGGATAGGCAAAGTTGTTTTAGTACATAATATAAAATGCGAAAAGCTCCTTCATCACCGGCCACAAAACGCTCCCGGGAGCGCCGAATATACCAGGTGGAAAGATCATTAACCATCGGCTGAATAGAATTCACCGCGGCGGGAATGTTGTAAGATTCCAGGCTCTTCTCAAAGTTAAGAATGAACTGATTAAGACGGGAAATGATCCACCGATCTAAAATTGAATAATTAATTAAGTGATCAACAGAATAACCGACCAGCCGATCAGCCGATAATCCGTGCATGCGGGCATAGGTCACAAAGTAACGGTAAGAATTCCATAAAATTAAAAGAACTTTCTTAATTTTCTCTTCAATTTCCTCCCCCCGGGTGATACTGGGGTCTTTACCGAGCATAACTGGACTGCCCATTAAATAAAGACGCAGGGCGTCGCCGCCGTACTTTTCTATAGTTTTTCTGGGATCGGGATAATTGCCGTAGGACTTGCTCATCTTTCTCCCATCCGTCCCCTTTATAACCCCGGTGACAATAACATTCTTAAAACTGGGAGATCGAAAAAGAGCCGTAGATATACGGTGCATCACATTAAACCAGGCTCTAACCTGAGCCACATATTCCACCACAAAATCGGCAGGAAAAGACTTTTTAAACCTTTCTTTGTTTTCAAACGGGTAGTGAAGTTGCCCATAGGGCATAGACCCGGACTCCACCCAACAGTCCAATACCTCGGGAATTCTTTTCATAACTCCCTTGCATTTCTGGCAGGTAAAAGTTATTTTATCCACTCCGCTCCGATGAAGATCGGTTACCTTCTGCCCCCCCAATTCCTCAATCTCTTTAATTGAACCGACCACTTTTATCGCCTGACATTTTTCGCATTGCCAAACCGGCATAACGGTAGCCCAGTATCGAGTTCGTGAGATACACCAATCGGGAGCATTTTTAATAATCTCGGTAAACTGACCGTGCTTAAAATGACTAGGGACCCAATTAATTTTCTCATTTGTTTTGAGCATTAAAGATTTTATTGTTTGAACATTAATAAACCACGATTCTTGAGCCCTCTGAATTAACGGGGTTTCACACCGATAACAATAGGGATAGCGATGGACTATTTTGTCTTCTTTAAATAAAAGATCTCTTTCCCTTAAATTACCAATAATCAAAGGATCGGCGTCCTTTACATAAACACCAGCCCAATCCTTGACCTGGCGAACAAATTTTCCTTCATCATCCACAGAAAACATGATGGAGAGACCGTAGCGCTGACCCATCTGTGTATCTATCTGGCCGAAACCGGGAGCGGAATGCACAATGCCGGTTCCTTCATCCATATTAACCATACCCTCATATGAGTAGACTTTAAAATCATTCTTATTTGGCGCAAAAAACTCAAAAAGAGGTTGATATTTAAGGCCCACCAATTCTGCACCTTTAAATTTTCCAACCACCCGATATTGTTGTTCAGCAAGCACATCCTTAAGTCTTTTTTCGGCCAAGATGTAGTAATTCCCATCACCGGAAATTTGCACCAGCACATAGTTCTCATTCTCATCAACCACCAAGGCCCGATTAGAAGGCAGAGTCCAGGGAGTAGTTGTCCAGGCAAGAAAATAGGTATTAGGCGGCAGGTTATAAGTTTTAACTTTAGAGAAACTAATCTGGAACTTAACCGTTATTGCCGGATCTTCCATATCGGTGTAGGAATTATCCATGGCAATCTCAAAATCCGAGATGGGAGTACCGCAGCGCGTGCAATATAAAGAAGTACGAACGCCCTTATAGACCAGCCCCCTGTCATACAACTGCTTAAAAACCCAAATCACACTCTCCATGTAGGAAAGATCCATAGTGCGATAGGCATTATCAAAATCCACCCAGCGCCCGATGTGATCCACATACCATTTCCACTCTGAAGATGTTTCCTCAACATACTTTCGGCACTCATTAATGAATTTATCAATTCCATATTTATCAATTTCGCGCCGACTGGAGAGCTTCAGCCGCTTTTCGACAAGGTTTTCAATGGGCAGTCCGTGGCAATCCCAGCCCCAAACTCGCTCCACCCTCTTCCCTTTCATAGTGAAAAACCTGGGAATAACATCCTTGGCTATACTTGGAAGCAGACTCCCGTAGTGGGGAGTACCGGTAACAAAAGGCGGTCCATCATAGAAAGAGTAAGAGTTAGCTTTCGGCCGCCGTTCAACCGACTTCTCAAAAATTTTATTCCTTTTCCAAAACCCCAGAATTTCTTCTTCCAGTTGAGGAAAATTAGGCTTTGATACGACAGTCTGAAACATTCGGAAAGGGTGTCACCCTCAAAAAGGGTGACACCCTATTTAAGATTGATCTAACAGCAAATCAGAAATTAAATCTTTGGTTTCTTTGGACTCAACCCATTTTTCAGTAAACTCCCGATATGAGTTACTATAGCCCGCCTTGGCAAAATAGACAAGTATATCCTCCGTCTTCAGCCACCCAACCGAATTTTTTCTCACAAACACCGGATAGCTTGAATAGGGATAGTCTATCAGCTGACTGGTCAAATTTTTAGGATTGGCATGAATATATCTGGAAAGGTGCAGAAGCTGTTCCTCAGTCTCCACCTCTACAGATCGGTAAGGCTTATCAAACGGGGAACCTGATAACTGATATTTTCCGTTAAAATAAACCGCGTAGCTCGAAATTACCCGCCGCATTAATTTGGTAGCCCCAGGTTTAGTTAAATTCTTGACCAACAAATGAAAATGATTGGGCATTAAACAATAAGCCAAAAGTTCAACATCCTCGTAGACAAAATCCGGCGTGTAATAAACTACCTTCCCCGTCCTCGGATCAAATCTCTTTTCTCTAAAATTAGGATCAAGATACTTCTTTAAAAGAAAAAGGAAAGTGGAATAATCTTGCCTATCTTTGAAAATATCTGATTTCCGAATACCGCGGCAATAAAGATGGTAAAAACAGCCCGTTTTAAAACTTCTAACAGTGTTCTTCCTCGGCACGATTCGAGTATACCACAAGCCCAAATAGGGTGACACCCTTAAAAAGGGTGTCACCCTATTTCATGCCTATCCAGAGCCGAATTCAATTACCTGGGAACTCCGGGACTTATCTCGATAAACGGTAATTCCCTTACAACCCAGCTCCCAAGCCAGCATATAGGCACTGCCTACATCTTCCACCGTGGAATCAGCCGGCAAATTAATTGTCTTGGTAACCGAATTGTCCACCCACTTCTGAAAAGCTGATTGCATTTTTATATGATCCCTAAAATTAATATCATGCGCCGTTTTAAAAATATTCCTCAATTTTGGAGGAATCCCCTTAAGACCTTGTAAACTGCCGTGATTTTGTGCCACCTTGTCAATCATCTCTTCATTGTAAATTCCTAGTTCTTCCAACCGCTCTTTAAATAAAGAATTAATTTTGTAAAGCTGAGTTGTCCCACCAAAGGCATTTCTTTTGTAAACCAGAGAGAAAAATGGCTCTATACCAAAGGAAGTGTTAAAAATCATCCCATGACTGCTGCTGGGGGGCAGGGTGGTTAAAGCCACGTTTCGCGGTTTTCGCTTTTTCCCTTTCCATTTAGAAAATTTAACATTGGGGAAAGGTCCTTTTTCTGCGCCCAATTCATACGACGCTTGCCAAGCCGCCTTTGATATTGCCTTCATAACCTTCTCCGCCAAACGCAAGGCTTCCGGACTGTCATAGGCAGTCTGCATCCTCGCCAATACATCCGCCCATCCCACCACACCTAAACCAATACGACGGTTAGAAAGAACCATCTTCTTTATTTTCTCCACCGGAAACCAGGCCACATCTATCGTATTATCAAGCATTCTCACCGCCACCTTCACCACCTCTTTAAGACGCGAAAAGTCAAAGAAAGAACTCCCGCCTTTTTTTTGCCTTATGAATTGCGGCAAATTTAGGTAGCCAAGGTTGCAGCATTCATAAGGATAAAGAGGCTGTTCCCCACAGGGATTGGTTGCCCTAATTGGACCCAACCCTTGACACAACGGATTAAATTTATTAATGGTGTCCAAAAAAAGCATCCCCGGGTCACCCGTTTGACTTGCCTGTTTTACAATCAGCTCAAATATCAAGCGGGCCCGCACCTTGCTGCTTATCTCTCCAGTCCGAGGATTACGTAACTCCCAAATCAAATCGTTTTTTACCGCTTTCATAAATTTATCCGTCGCCCCCACGGAAATATTAGTGCTCATCAATCTTCCGTCTTCTTCTTTAGCAGCAATAAAATCCAAAATATCCGGATGATCGGCGTCTAAAACAACCATATTCCCGCTTTCATACCGTCCCTGCTGGCGAAAAATTCTGGTAGTGGCATCAAAAAGCTCAATAATTTTTACCGGCCCGGCGGCCAACGACGGTTCATCACCAACCAAATCGCCTTTCGGTCTTAGGGAAGAAAAATTAAACCCGCATCCGCCGCCGTATTTCTTAGTCACCGAGGACTCATATAAAACCCTAAAAATATCCTCAATAGAATCCTCAATAGGAAAAACAAAACAGTTTCCCAACTGCTGCCTTTCCTTGCCCGCGTTAGCCAGAACTCGCGTCCCCGGCCAGAACTCCAAAGTCTTCATAACATCAAAGAATTTTTCCTGCCATAATTTTTGAAGCCTATCTGTCCACTCAGCCTTGGCCACCGCCTTGGCCACCCTTTGCAACATCATTCTCGGAGTCTCTATAGTTTGACCATTTCGGCTTTTTCGCAGATACCTCTTTTTCAACACCAGCAAGGCGGTATAGGTTAATCCGCCCAAATTATCCACCACGCCCAAACTTTCCCACCCTCCATCCACCTTGCGCCGCTGATCGCGATGAAAAACGAAATTCTTGGTAGACATAAAATCTCCTTTAGGATAGCACCTTCAAAAAGGGTATTACCTCATACAGCTTCTTAATAATCTAATCCACAAACTGCCGACCTGCCTTTATCAAAAGGATGCCTGAGGGCCTTGAATTCGGTTACCAAATCAGCCATTTCTATAAATTCCTTTCCCGCCTCGCGACCGGTTAAGACAACATGGGTCTGCGAACAAATTTCCTTTAGAAAATCTAGGGCCGTCTTTTTCTCCAACAACCCCCTGGCTACCGCCAGATTAAATTCGTCTAAAACTAAAAGGAACGGTTTTAAAACGGCAACTTCTTTTGCCCTCTGCAATCCGGCCCGGGCCAGCTGACAGTCCTTACGACTGGGATGGCTAAAATCTACCCAGCCCCGCCGTCCAAATTGAAAAACAGTAATTAATGACTCCTTTCTCGCCATCTTAATCTCGCCAGTCTCACGCCCTTTCATAAACTGAACCACCACCGACCGATACCCATATCCGGCAGCCCGAAAGGCCATACCCAACGCCGCCGATGTCTTTCCTTTACCGTCGCCGGTAAAAATGTAGAGCATAATTTAACTTTTAACTCCAATATTCATCACCTGATCCTGTCGGCATCTGTCACGGTAAACGGTTACTCCCTTACACCCTAGCTTCCAGGCTAGTAAATAAACTTCTTTAACCTTATCCACCGTAGCCGAATGAGGGAGGTTAACCGTTTTAGAGACCGCACTGTCGGTATGTTTCTGAAAAGCGGCCTGAATTCTAAGGTGCCACACAGGATCTATCTCGTATGCCGTTTTAAAAAGAGACTTATATTCATCCGGCACCTCGTCTTCTTCCTGAACTGAACCCTTCTCTGCTACTCTTCTCATCAATTTTTCCGAATAAAACCCTTTCCTTTTGGCAATCTCCCTAAATAAGGGGTTGACTTCAACCAACTCATCCCCTTGACGCATTACATTTTTCTGGACATACCCCAAGCCAAACAAGGGCTCAATTCCCGGCGAGCATCCGGCAATAATACTGATAGTGCCGGTGGGAGCTATTGTCGTTACCATGGCGTTCCTTAATTCGCTGTAATTGCGTTGGGGCCACAAACTTAAAGGGAAATTAGGAAAACTCCCCCGCTCCTTGGCCAGTTTCACCGATTAGTCACGAGCCGTCTGAGTTATAAAAGACATAATCTTCTCTGCCATCTCAACCGCTTCTCTTGAGTCATAGGCAATACCCATTTTAATTAAAAGATCGGCAAAACCCATCACCCCCAGACCTATCTTCCGATTCCCCTTGCACATCTCCTCAATTTTTGTCAACGAATAATAATTTACATCTATCACATCATCCAAAAACCTTACCCCCAAGCGAACAACCCCCTCCAACCGTTTAAAATCTACCTGGCCATTCTGGCAAAAAGATGGCAAGACCACATGGCCCAAATTACATGCTTCATACGGCAGCAGAGGTTGCTCGCCACAAACATTAGTCGCTTCTAACTTTCCTAAACTTGGCGTAACATTTCCCTTCTCAGTAGTGTCTAAAAACAAAAGGCCCGGATCTCCATTTTCCCAAGCCCGCTTGGCGATGCAATTAAAAAGTTCCTGAGCCGAGATTTTCTCAAGAATTTTTTGCGAATGCGGATCAAGTAGCGGCCAATTTTCCCCCTTCAGGCCAACTTTCCTCATAAACTGGTCAGAAACTCCCACTGAAAGATTAAAGTTTGATATTCCAGGATCTTCAACCTTTAAATCAATAAAGGACTTAATATCCGGATGATTGGCATTTAAAATCGCCATAGAACCCATCTGTCGCCCGCCCCGGTCACGAACAACTTTGGCTGCTTGTGAATACATCTTTAAAAAATAAACCGGTCCCGCGGCTGGCTCTCCGCTACTTCCCACCCTCTGATCACGCGACCTCAAATGGGAAAAGTTAAAACCCGTCCCTCCGCCTGATTTAAGAACCAAAATATTGTCTTTAAGCGTGCTAAAAATGCTTTCCATCGAATCCTCAACAGGCAAAACAAAGCAAGCCGCCATAGTCTTGTGAGGCCGTCCTGCTTGAATTAACGGTTTTCCAGCTAAAAATTCTAAATTCTTCTGAATCTCAAAAAATTGCTGCTCAACTTGTTCCACCTTAGACTCATGTTTCCCGTAAAAGCGTTCCGCCGCCGCCACCACTCGGGCTACCCGCATAAAGGCTTCGTCCGGAGACTCATCTTTTTCTCCATAATGATTCCTAAGCACTCTCCTTCGTAAAACTTTTAGTGCATTAACTGTAAGAGACATAATCTTTTTAATAATTTGACCTTTGGATAATTACTCATCTAACACCCAACTGGCCTATCTTCCTGTTTCCTTGCTTTTAAAACCTACCCCTTTCTGCTATCGCCAACAGGTAATTCACTGGCCTTCTACAAAATTCCTTTTTGTGGCCGGGACATAACTTCAAGATTTAACGGTAACAGCAGACCTTAGTCCGCGATCTATGCGCGTACTAATAACAGTAATAATCATTTAAATAGGGTGACCCCCTCAAAGTGGGTGTCACCCCACCTGTTACAACCAAGTTAGGCATTTAGAACCTATCCACACTTTTAAGCACCTGATCATCTCTACTACCGTCTCTATAAATAGTTATCCCCTTGCATCTTAATTTCCAAGCCAGAATATAGGCATGTCGGATATCACCTAAAGTTGCTGTTTTAGGAAAATTAACCGTCTTAGAGACCGCATTATCGGTATATTTTTGAGCCGCGGCCTGAATGCGAATATGCCACGAAGGATCTATCTCATAAGCCGTTACCAAAACTTTCCGCAGAGAAACCGGCAGCTCTTTTAAACTTGCTACTCCCCTTTTTCTTACCCGCCTTAAGATTTCTTCAGTAAACAGGTGATGCCTTTTTAGAATATTCGCAAACTCCGGATCAATTAGTTCTACATTCACCGGTGACTTCTGTACATCCCACAAAATATCAGCCCTGTTAATTAAACTAAAAACCGGCTCAATTCCCGGCGAAACACCGGCGATTAAACTTAAACTACCGGTGGGGGCGATGGTAGTAATAGTAGCATTCCTTCGATTTAATCCAGACACCATTCCCCTTTCTTTCCCCAGTTGATAAGAAGCTCTCGTGCCTTCTTCTTTTATTAACTTCATCAGTTTTTCAACCAAATCTTCTGCTCTTGCAGAATTATAGGCAATTTTCAACTTGTAAAACAGATGTGCAAGACCCATCACCCCTAAGCCAATTTTCCTAGTCCTTAGAGTATTTCTTTTAATCTGTTCCAAAGGAAAATTATTAACTTCAATAACATCATTCAAAAATCTCACCGCCTGACAAACAACACCTCTTAATTTCTCCCAACTCACCTTACCGCCATGAGCAAATCTAGCCAGATTAACTGATCCCAAATTACAAGACTCATAAGCCCCCAGCGGCTGCTCCCCACAGGGATTCGTGGCCTCCAAAGGGACGTCTTCTTTAAGCGGATTAGCCTCTCTAATCCGATCCCAAAAAAGCAAACCCGGCTCTCCTGTTTCCCAAGCACTGACTATTAGTTGATCAAACAACTGTTCAGAGCGAACTTTCCTCACCACTTTACCGGTCCTGGGGCTAATAATAGAAAAACTACCCCCGCGAAGGTAACTTTCCATAAATTTATCCGAGACGGCGACCGAAAGATTAAAATTAGCCAGAGTTCCCTTTTTACGCTTAAGCCTGATAAATTTTTCAATATCCGGATGACTAATATGCAACATTCCCATATTGGCTCCGTGACGCACGCCTCCCTGCATCACTCGTCCCAAAGCGGAATCAAAAACTTTTAGATAATGCGTCGGCCCGGCCGCCACATCGGAAAAACCACGAACAGAATCACCAAATGGCCGCAATTTGGAAAAATTAAAACCCGTCCCTCCTCCCGCCCACTGGACATCTACCGCCTGTTTTAGAGTGGTAAATATAGAATCTAGAGAATCCTCAAGCGGTAAAACAAAACAAGCCGACAACTGCTTAAGTCCGCGGCCGGCATAAAGCAAGGTCGGCGAATTGGGCAAAAACTCTAACCCAGCCATGAGGCGATAGAACTTCAAAGCCCAATCTTTAACCCTATCCTGACCTCCCCACCTTCTCTCAGCCTGGGCTACATATCGCGCCACACGCCAAAACATCTCTCGTGGCGTCTCCACAGGATCACCCGTACTATCCTTTTTTAGATAGCGCCGGCAAAGAATCTTTTCAGCCGTAGAAGAAAGTTTTGGTTCAAGTAATTTCATTTGTCAAAAGGGGTGACACCCTCAAAGAGGGTGTCACCCCTTTTATCCCATTTATTACAACCGAACCGAGCATCTATGACCTATCCACAATTTAATTATCACCCGCACTTACTCCATCCGCAAAAAGGACACATAACACAGCCTTCAACATGCCGCAAAGTTGCTCCGCAATCAGGACAAGAAAATTCACCCTTGTCGCCGTGAGATTGTTTCTGGTTTTCACTCTTTTGTCCTTTCTTTTCCTTTTTAGGCATAATCCGGTAATCCAATTTTCAATTTTTAATCTTATTCAACACCTGTTTTGTTCTAGATTTATCCCGGTAAACGGTTACCCCCTTACATTTCAGTTGATAAGCCAGACGGTAGACCTTTTTTACATCTTCCAACGTACTGTTTTCCGGCAGATTAACAGTCTTGGAAACTGCGTTATCGGTGTACTTCTGAAAAACCGACTGCATTTTTACATGGTCTTCTGGAGAAATATCATGCGCAGTGACAAATATTTTTTGTATTTCCTCCGGCACCTCATCAACACCCTGACAACTGCCCGTTTGAGATATTTTCTCTATTAAGGCCTGAGAATAAAACCCTTTCTCCTCAGCTACCCGTTTAAACTCCGGGTTAAGATAATATAAATCTTGGTCTTGAAGAGTCTTCATATGACGCCTCTTATGAACCAATCCAAAGATGGGTTCTATTCCTCCTGTACAATCGGCAATTAAAGAGGTGGTTCCGTTTGGAGCCAAAGTTGTTAAAGTAGCGTTTCGTAAATATTTAACTCCCCTCTTATCCCAAACACTGCCTAAAAACCTGGGAAAATTACCCCTTTTACGAGCCAGATTACCAGAAGCCAAGCACGCTTCTTTCTGAATAAACTGCATCAATTCCTCCGCCGTTTTTCTTCCTAGGTCAGAATTATAGGCAATTCCCATTTTAATCAGTGCTTCCGCAAAACCACGAATGCCCAAACCAACCTTGCGGTTTCCTCGAGAGACCTCTCTGGTCTCAGGAATTACATAGAAATTAACATCAATAACATTATCCAAAAAATGCACCGCCTGGTGCACCACCTGCTTTAAATCCTCATAGTCTAGTCTACCCGCGTCATTAACCATGCGGTTAATACTTACCGCCCCCAAGTTACAGCCTTCATAAGGCAACAACGGTTGCTCACCACAAAGATTAACCGCTTCAAACAACCCGAGGTGAGGCGTAGGATTATGGCGATTAATTTCATCTATAAAAATCAATCCCGGCTCTGCCGATTGCCAAGCTGAAGCTACCAATTTTTCAAAAACTTCTTCCGCCGACAGCTTCTGGTCCTCCTGCGCAGTCAGAGGATTAAAAAGGCTATAATCTTCCCCCTTTTCCAAAGCGGTCATAAAATCATCCGTTATTACCACCGATAAATTGAAATTACCTAAATTCCCCTCTTCATTTTTCACCTGGATAAACTCTAAAATATCCGGATGATCAACACGCAATAGCCCCATAGTTCCACCATATCTCATGCACTCTTCATTAATTACTCCCGTTGACACATCAAACAGCTTCATAAAAGACACCGGTCCCGAACTTACCCCTCCAGTAGAATCCAAAAGACTGCCTCTTGGTCTTAACTTGGAGAAAGAAATTCCCACTGCACCCCCGGTTCTAAAAATAAGAGCTGAATTCTTTAAAGTCTCGTAAATACTTTCCAGCGAGTCTTCCAAAGGCAACACAAAACAAGGAAACAACTGCTGCAGACGCCGGCCGGCGTTTCTTAAGCAATTGGTGGAGGGAAGAAACTTTAATGAGGCCATCAGTTCGTAGAATTCATCTGCAGTTTCTCCTACTTCTGATGGTGTTGCCGAATAAAAGGAATCCGCCAGAGCGATATTATTAGCCACTCGTCTAAACATCTGCTGTGGAGTCTCCACAGGCTCACCGTGAGCATCCTTCTTTAAAAACCTTTTCCGCAACACAGTCAACGCATTGGTGGAAAATTGAGTAGTATTCAACATGAAAAACTAGGGGAAAACCTTATGTCCCCTTACCCTTTTTTAGGGTAGCGGGTAATTATACGAGGAGTCAAGGGATATTTTCCGCACCAACAAAACACAAAAAATAACCAGCCTCTAAACTGCAAATCACCAGCCAATTTCCAGAAGAAACCTATTTTCTTCTCATAAACGCAGGCATCTCCAGCTCTTCTTCAGTTTCCACTCCCTCATCTTGGGAAAAGATCTCCTCACGCACTTTCTTTAACTGCTCCTTACGCTGTTTATTGGCATCAAATCCGGTGGCAATAATGGTGATCTTTAACTGCTCGCCAAGATTTTCATCCACCGCCGCCCCAAAGATGATATTGGCACTGGGATCAGCCGCCTCGGCGATCATTTTTGCCGCCTTATTAACCTCAGATAAGCGCAAATTTTCCCCGGCCGTGATATTAAACAGGACCCCCTTAGCTCCGTGAATGGAAGACTCCAGCAGAGGGCTTTCTATAGCCTGCTTTGCCGCCTCCAATGCCCTGTTCTCTCCCTCCGAATGGCCAATACCCATTAGGGCCGAACCGGCATTCTGCATAATTGTTTTAACATCAGCAAAATCTCTGTTAACCAAACCGGGAACAACGATAATATCAGAAATACCCTGCACGCTCCTGCCCAAAACCTCATCCGCCGCCCTAAAAGCTTCCAATAAACTGGCTGACTCATCCACTACCTCCAAAAGTTTATCGTTGGGAATAGTAATTAAAGCATCAACTTTTTCTTTTAGCTCCCTAAGGCCTTCTTCGGCCACCATCATACGCCGGCCGCCCTCAAAACCAAAAGGCTTGGTGGCCACAGCCACAGTTAAGGCCCCCTCCCCTTTGGCAATATCGGCAATAACCGGAGTAGCCCCACTCCCGGTTCCCCCTCCTTCACCGGTGGTTAAAAAAACCATATCGGTCTCCGCCAAGTGTTCATGAATTTGATCGGCGCTTTCCTCTGCCGCCTCGCGTCCCACTTCCGGATTTCCTCCAGAACCCAATCCCCCGGTAAGCTTAGTCCCAATTTGAATCTTGGTGGGAGCTGGACAAACGGAAAGGGCCTGAGCATCAGTATTTATGGCAATAAACTCCACCCCCTGAATATCCTGAGCCTCCATCATATTCCTGATGGCATTGGACCCGCCGCCGCCAACCCCAACCACTTTAATTCGGGCAAATTTTTTTATCTCAGGTTTAATTAACATAACACGCTAACTACGCTTTCTGCGCTTCACAAGTGCCTGCTACAATCAAGGTAAAAACCCTTTAGCCCAGCCAACTGCCTTATTCCAATAGTCTTTTATTTTGGGCAGTTTATCCACCAGAGGAATTTTTCTAGCCGGCAGTCGATTGGAGGCAAAAATCACCGTCCCAATGGTAGCCGCAAAAGCCGGGGTAGAAACTTCCTCAATTAAACCGGAAACACCCTGGGGCTGGCCAATCCGCACCGGACACCGAATAACCTTCTTTACCACCTCCTCAACCCCCACAGTACTGGCCCCCCCGCCGCAGACCACTAGACCTGACGGTAAACTATCCCCAAATCCGCTTTTTTTAAGTTCCTCTCTTAGTAATTCAAAAATCTCCTCCAGCCGCGGCTTAATAATACCCTCCACCAAATATTTCTTATCCACCGAGCTCAGGCTGGCTATGTTTAGAGAAGAAACATCTAAATCCTCGTCATCATTCTTTGCCTTTTGTTTAGACTCCGGCCGGGCAGGCTCTTTTAGATTAGAGACATAAGTTTTAACCGCTTCCGCCTCTTCAAGAGAAACTCTTAAGCCAATAGCGATATCATTGGTAATATTCTTGCCTCCAATAGGCAAAACCGATGAATACACCGGCGATCCCTCGGTGAAAACTACCAGAGAAGTGGTCCCTCCGCCGATATCAACCAAGACCACCCCCAGTTCTCTCTCGGTATCTGTAAGGACAGCATCCGCCGCCGCTAAACCGCCAAAAACCAAATCTTCCACATCCAGACCAACCTGCTGGACGCATTTCACCAAATTTCTCATAGAGGTTGCAGAACCAGAGATAATGTGTGTTTCTACCTGCAGTCTTACGCCGGACATGCCCACCGGATCCTGCACCCCTTCCTGCGAATCAACATTAAAAGACCTGGGGATGACATGAATAATCTCGCGAGACGAGGGAATAGAAATAGCCCGAGCCGCTTCAATAACACGGCTAACATCACTTTGAGTAATTTCCCCATCGGGAGACGAAACCGCCACCACCCCCGGCGAATTAACCGACGAAACATGGGTTCCGTCCACGGTCACATAAACCGAAGGAACAGTATAACCGGCCATCCTCTCGGCCCCCACCAGACTCTCGCTTATTGCATCCACCGCCGCATCAATATCCACCACCACCCCCTTTTTTATGCCCTTTGAGGGGACAGAAGAAACGCCGATAATGGAAATACCATTTTCCTCAGAAACCTGACCAATGATGGTAACAACTTTAGAGGAGCCAATATCAATTCCAGAGATAATACGCTCTTTTGACATAAAGATTCCCCAATTGATTCGAGCCAGTTCAGAAAAGTTAGACAACCCTCGCCGAACCCGCCCCGCAGGTCAACCGGATCCGAGTAGCTTTTGCCCAAACCACTTGAATAGAATACCTGCCTATACCAAGATTACTATACTTATAAGTCTTGTGTCAATGGCGACCTGTGCGGTGGAAAGAACACATTAATTGACTACCTCACCACCGGGTACTTAAATCTTAAATCCACCTCCCTAAAACCACCATTTTCCTTTCCCATCTTATTCACCACCACCTTTAAATCCTCTATCTGTTGATCAACATCTTTTTCCAAATCAAAAATAGCCTTCCAGCCATCAGAGGAAAAGACCTCCAGCTCGGCCGTATCTTTAAGATAAACCCTAGATAAAGATACGCGACTGTCCTTCCCCAGTTCAAAAACCACCTTTAAAATTTCATCAATATGTGAAGACTTAAGCGTTGAGCCAACTTTTATTTCCCAACCCCACTCTCCTTCCACCACCGGGACACCCGCTTCCCGACATCTTCTAGACAGTTCTGAATCAACCTCGGCAAATATGAAATCCGCCCTATCAACCAAAAACATCCTATCGCCGCTTCTTATTACCGCCGCCCCGTCCCGCGGCCGCCAATTGACAATCAAGGTGTCTGGAAGTTTCTTCTGAATAAATACTTCCTCCAAACCAAGAAATCTTTCTTTTAGTTTGTTTTCTAAAAACCGGGTGTCCAGCTTTAAAAGTGATTGGGCAAAACAATCGCTTAATTCATCCCGTAGATCCTCTTCAGATAAAACCTGAATTCTAGACTTTTCCTCCAGTTGAAACTTTAAATGCCGCACCAAAAAAATATCCGACCGAATAAGAAGAAAAACTGTACAGGCGAACAGCACCAAAACAAGCAAAACATAAATCGGTTTAAAAGAAATTACAATCCAGTGTCGGGGGATGGGAAAGAAAATTTTCGGCGCGCGCCGGAAGCGCCGAAGCCGCCGAGCTTTAATAAACTGTCTCAATATTTTTCCTATTATTTCGTCAAGACAGCTTTTAGCTTTTAGTCCTTGGGACCTTTCCATTAACTAAAAGCTGACCAATTTCCAAAATCCTTCTGGCCAACACTTCTCCGGCATCCAGTTTAACCAAACTCTTGGCTTCCTGAGCTTTAGCAAAATACTCCTGGTATCTAGATTTCATTAACTCAACAAGCTCAATAAATTTATGTGGGGTTAACTGATCTTCGGGCAAAACAATAGCCGAACCCGCGTTAAGCAAAATCCGCGCGTTTTTATATTGCTCATTGTTGGTAACCCAGGGAATGGGAATAAATATCGCCGGAATCCCCAAGGCGGCAATTTCATTAACCGTGTTGGCCCCAGAACGGCCAATAACAATATCGGCATCGGCAAATATGCGGCCAATCTGCTCGGAGCCAATATACTTAACCAAATGACACCTCTTCTGCAAATTAACATCCAAAGTTTCAATCTTCTCTTTCAGTAATTCATAATCATTAAAGAGCTTATTGTCTCCACACTGCAGATAGACTTCAAATTCCTTCAAAAGCCGCGGCAAAACATCCAGGATGGTTTGATTGATTAGATGAGATCCCTGCGCACCGCCGGTAATATAAATTTTTCTTGGATATTTAACCTTTCCGCGCTCGTTCCGCCTTTTTACCGCCCTTAGGATCTCTTGACGCAAGGGATTGCCGCTGACTTCAACTTTTTCTTTGGGAAAAGCTTTTACTGAGGGAGGGAAAGAAACAAAAATCTTCTTGGCAAAAATAGAGGCAATCTTGTTGGCCAGTCCCACCGTTGCTGTTTGCTCGTGGATAATGATAGGAATACGCAAGAGCCAGGCGGCAAAAACCACAGGCACCGAAACATACCCGCCGGTAGAAAATAAAACCTGAGGCTTAAACGTAATCAACTGATACAGAGCTTCAAAAAAACCCGGAACAACACCGATTAAAAGAAAGATTGTCGTCAGTCCCCACCTTCTTTGCAGTTTACCGGCGTGGATGAAAACATGAGGGATGTCGGTCTTGGGTAAAACTTTCTGTTCAATCGAAGGCTGACCCGTACCTTCCATACCCAGCCTGCCGCCAATATACAAAATGTCAGTCTCGGGTTTTAATTCTCTAATCTTTTGAATTACGGCCAGAGCCGGAGACAAGTGCCCCCCAGAGCCCCCACCGGTAAATGCAACTTTCATTACTCCATATTCAAAGAGGGTGTCACCCTGTTTTCCCCTCTTATATTAAGCATCTATGATCCATCCTCATTTGAAACACGAAAACGACAAAAGCAACCTAAAAATTTAGATCCCGCCAATTTAACACTCTAGACCTGCTTCGAGATATTAAGCAAAATCCCCATTTCCACCAGATTGATAAGCAGAGAACTTCGTCCATAAGAAAAAAAAGGCAGCGGTAAACCGGTTAAGGGGGTCAACGCCGCCATACTACCCAAATTGAGAACAATTTGGAAACCAACCAGGGCGGTAATCCCTCCGGCCAAGAGCCGGCCAAACAGATCTTGTCCCCGGGCTGAGCACAGAAATCCCCGCCCAACAAGAAGAAATAGAGCCCCCACCACCAATAATGCCCCCACAAAGCCCAGTTCTTCTCCGATAACGGCAAAAATGGAATCGGTAACCACCTCGGGCAGGTACTGATATTTTTGGCGTGAATAGCCCAACCCCAAACCAAAAAGACCACCCGACCCCAGAGCAATCAGGATTTGATTGATATGATAAGAAATACCCAGACGATCAATATTGGGATTCAAGAAGACCAGAAGACGATTACGCCGGTATTCAGAACTAAACGCAAATCCAACTCCTCCAGCCAAAATAACCAGCCCGGCCGCAGCCACCTCCCACAACGGAACCGGCGCCAAAAACAGGGTAACTAAAGCCCCTCCCACCAGGGTAATGGTGGTTCCCAGATCCGGTTCTAACATAATCAATCCCGCCGCTACACCCACAACCCCCAAAAAAGGCAAAACAACGCGACAGCTCTTTTTCTTGGCGCTTAACCACGCCGCCAGATAATTTACAACTGCCAGCTTAGCCAGTTCTGAAGGCTGAAAGGCAATTTGCTCCATAAAGGGAACTCCCAAAGGCAGACTTAAACGGCGCTTAGCTCCGTAAATCTCACCGCCAAACCCGGGCAGTAAAACCAGGATTAAGAAAAATAAAGAAACAAAAAGCAGAGGCTTGGCCCATCTTCTCCAAACATGGTAGTCAACAAGGCTTACCAGCAAGCCCAAGATTAAACCACCCGCCCCCCAAAATCCCTGACGCTTAAGAAAATAATACCTATCGCCAAAGTCCTCAAAAGCCATCACCGCCGAGGCGTCGTAAATCATCACAATACCAAAAAGAGTCAGTCCTAAAACCAAAGCCGCCAAAAGAAAATCTGGCTGGCCGGAAAACAGAATTCTTGTTCTCTGAGACTTTGAACTTCGCTTAATTTTGGATTTCCTTATCAACCGCAATTTCATAATTTAAACAGGCCAATCAGGTAATTGGGCGATTGTGCCTGTTGCCACAATTACGCATTGACGTAATAGCAAACTTAAACGACTCAATTGTAGACGAAGAAGAACTAATACCCTTCTAGAATAAAAGATTACCGCCCAGAAATCAACAATTATTATTTGCTTTGTTATAATAACAACAACTCTGCAAGCCTCCTAACGATACACGACAACAATTACCCCAGCTCAGCCTATTGACAAAACCCCAACCTTATAGGATAATCAGCCCGTCTTATTGGCACATTCCAATTTAGCGGCGCCTCCTCTCGGGACAGGGAGGAGGCAGAACCAAAAAGGAGGCTTCACGTGAAACGCTTAAACTTGATCCTGGTCTTGGTCATCCTGCTAGCAGCTATCCTGTTTTCCGGCTGCGGGAGCGGGGCGGCCCCTGCCCCCACGGTAGTGGAGGTCCCGGTCACCGTTGAGGT
>MZGJ01000034.1 GCA_002084955.1 candidate division CPR3 bacterium 4484_211
ACCAGAAAAATTGACCTGATTTTCTGGGAACTTAAATTGCTAGTAAACCTCTCGGTGTAGCGCATATCTCAATTCTACACCGTTCAGTTCTTGCATAATACCCTAGGTATTTATTGTGTGACTGTATCGTTCCGCTTGAACTTATTCTATCCAAAATTCTTGACTGATGGAAGGTAGCTGCGCTTCCCGTCTGTGCCAAGGCTTCGGCGGACGGGTCGGTGCGGCTAAACCCAGTCAGCGGCTCGCTACCGCCTGACGGCGGCAGGCAAAGCCCGCAAAAATTTCTTTTTCTTTTAGGAGGCGCGCGTAAAATTTTTTCAATTAAGGAAACAATTTTTGCGGGCTTTGCTTCTTTGCTGACGCAAAGAGAGTTGCCGCCCACCCTATTTTGATTTTATTGGGGTCTAGATTATTCAAGATTGCAATTCTAGCTCTCCCAGAGATGAAATCATAGGTAAAAGCACGGGTGATAAGCCCTTAGTGAAATTAGCTATTTTGTCGTAAGTAGAGGAAAGATCGTTACCGTCTCCCTCTTTTTTGTTTCTTTTTTCAAAAAATTCTAACAATGAAATTCCTACTAAAACTATCCCATATTTAAATCTTGCTTCCAATAGACGAGGATCTACTTTGACATTGCCCTTAATTTCGGTTTTGAGATATGCGTTATCCATGTTTACGTAAAAATCATATCCACCTTCACCAGTGTCCTTCACCCTCAAAGCGTCATCCTCTTTAAAATTATATTTTTCCCACTCTTCTCTTCGTACTTCTATAATATTTGGCAAGTCAAGGTATAATGGCTGCTTTCTGTCTTCGCCTTTTTTGTCATCTGCCGGTGGCCTTCTTTCTCCCTTTCCACCATTATTTATTTTCTTAGGTGCTCCTACTAAGATATAAAATTCATTATAAAAGGGATCCACCCGAGAAATATCAGTAGCCTCTGTTTTAAAATGCAAAATATCATTTACCTTTACGCCTTCAGGAAGTTGAACAGTTAAAGTCGCTAATCCATTCCATAAATTCAGTGAATAATCAGAAATTGGAGTGCCGTTTATTTTTATTGCAAACTCCCCTGGATCCTTATCACGATTGAAGTAATCATTTTCTGCATCTGTTTCAAATTGTACCCTGAATTTTCTATTGATTGGACATTTTTTAGGGGACGATCTTTGATAATCTTTCGTTAATTTAAAGTAAGTCGGAAATCGTTTGCCCTTGTATTCCTTTGTCTTTCCTGCGTTTGTAATTTTAAAAGGATTTCTAATCTTAACCCCTTCTAAAAATAGGCTAGATAAAGAAGGAGAAGTTTTTATTATTTTTTCTAAAACTTCTGCTAAAGGTTTAGAATCTTGGAGTTTATTTTCAATTTCTTCTCTCCTTCTTTGTTCTCTGAGTGCTCTCAACCCTTGATGATTTTTTATTAAATCTTCTAATTGTTTCTCGATCTCATTTTTTAATTCCCCTTCTCTTAGTCTGTCTCTACTATTCATGAAGAGATCTTCTCTACTTCTACCATCAAACTTAGAACAATCCACAATCACTAAAATACTGTCGGAAAGATAAGACATTCCTACATTTTTCCTTTCAAAGAATGCTTTAGATATAAAAGCGTGTGCTTGGCCGTTTACAGTAAAAATTATGCCTTCGTTTCGTGTATATTTTTCTCTTTTTCCTTTTTTAAATACATAAAGCAAATAATCCATTTTTTGTCCTTTTGCTGTTATTCCTCCTGAACTAGGAAATCCAGGCTCGAGATTATCTCTCTTGTCTTCATCTAAACGAACACTAAGACCAGAAAGAACGATATGGTATGATTCTGCTTTATACCCCTTCCTTCGTTCATACAAGGTTGCTGGCAAAGCAATATTTGGAAGTAATAAAGAAAGACGGTAATATAGGTCAAACTTTACTATTGTTTTTAAGCCAGTCAGCTGGTATTCATACAATTTTATAAATGTTCCATATGAGAATGGGTTCCCGTATGGCTCAGGATATTCTTTGGGAAGAAGAGGAAGTGAATTTGCTTTAAACATTAAAATTTTGCCCCGTGGCGCAAGATATCTAAAACTAGAGTTCCGCATTCCATCTTTGGGATCTTCTCTTCTTACTATAGTGAATCCCCACATATCTTTTGTGTCATCGTTTTCAAACTTTGCGATTTCTGAATCTCTTTTAGAGATTATCAATTGTAAATTGTATTTCTTGCTACAAAATTGCAATACCCCGCTGCCGCCCATACCAAACTTTCCCTGCACAAAAGGAATCTTGATTTTATTATTTTTGGTAAGGCTAAGGAATGTTTCTGGAATTCTCTTTGGGGTTTGGCCTTCGCCAAAATCTATTATTGAATAGCATGGATTGGATTTTTGGCCGGTTGCCACTAATAAAATATTTTCTGCTATTTTACTTCTAATTGAAGCATCGATACTAGACAACTTACCGTCGTAAATTCCAAAGTATTCTTTTTGTGTATCTGCAATAGTCTTAGGAGCTTTTGGGCTGTCTGGTTTAATGCCCCTTCTTAGGCACTCTCTCATCAAGACAGCATCAACAGAATTGATAATTTTCTCTACCAATGCTGTGTCAGGGCTACTTTGTTGGTTTCCTATAGTGGCAAAATTATTGGGATTTCTATCATAATCTACCCAAACCGAAGGATTGTTCCAGAATTGAACATTTTTTAAAATCCTTACAACTTCATCTTCGGTATCGGCTTGGGCAAGTGAAATGGCTAAATTTTTTAGTTCTCTATCACTTTTCATAATCCTTGCCGTGAAAATACTTTTTATAAGCACCCGCTTTAAAATTTTGCATATTTGTTGTTTAAATTTAACTTGAAATAAAGCATACTCTTATTTCAAATTTAGACAAGAAACTGAAATAAATCAACTCTATATTTCAAGTTTGGCTCAGCAAGCCTTTTTCTTTAAAACTTAAAAATCCATTTTTTACCACAATAATATGGTCAACTACCTCTATCCCCATGATTTTACCAGCTTCTACTAATCTTTTGGTGATTGTTATATCATCTTCTGATGGTTCCGGATCTCCTGACGGGTGATTGTGGGCCAAAATTATTTGAGCAGCTAAATTTCTTACTGCCGGCTCAAAGACTTCTCGTGGGTGGACTAAACTGGTATTAAGGGAGCCAATGGAGATGATTTCTCTTTTGATTTCCTGATTTCGGGAATCAAGATAGAAAATAACAAAGTGCTCTTTTTTATTATCTCTGATGTTTTTTAATTCTTTCCAAACTTCTTTTGGTTTTAGATAAACTCTTGCTTTTTTACCCTTGAGAAGCCTCTTGCCTAATTCAAAACAGGCAATTATTTCACAGGCTTTTGCTGGTCCCAGTCCCGGATAGCTTTTTAATTCACCAAAGGTTAAATGGGGAAGTTTATCAGCCCCGAATCTTTTTAAAATTTTGTTTGCCAATTCAACTGCATTTTCTCCCTTTTTACCTGAATGTAGAAGGATGGCCAAGAGTTCGGAATTGGAAAGTTTTCCGGGGCCGTACTTAATTAATTTTTCTCTTGGCCTTTCTACTTTTGGCAAATCTTTGATTGTCTTTTTGTTTTTTCTTTCTATAGTTAAGATTTTAATAGGTCGTCAACAGAAATACCTAATACCTTGACAATTTTTTGAAGAGTTTTGATGGTAGGGTTAGTGATGCCTCCAGATTCTAATTTAATTACCGTGTTATAAGAAATATCGGCCAGTTTGGAAAGCCGATCTTGTGATAAGCCTTTTTCCTTTCTTAATTTCTTTAAAATTTTGCCTATTTGCGACACCTCTCTCGACATTGTAGTGTTGGAATTAGAATAGTAAAGAAAATTTTTCTTTTTGCTCACCGCAGCCCTGCACCAGAGCAAGTTCGGTGCGGGATGGGCTCCGCGGAGGCGAGCGGAATGTGTAATAAACCCCGCAAGGGTGAGACAGGAAACTCCAAAAACGCTGAAATCGTAAACTGGCGGAGGGGGTGGGATTTGAACCCACGTGGGGTTTGCCCCGCATGCTTTTCGAGAGCAGCCCGTTTAACCGCTCCGGCACCCCTCCCTATAAGCATTCTAACAAAGCCAGCCCTTAACAGCAACAATTCAAGTTGACACATCTGCCCTTTATGTTATAAATATAAATTAAGATGGCCGAAGACAATTCTCAACCTCAGCAATCGATGGAATTGGAAAAAGAAATTCCTCAAGCCGAATCGGAAACAGGCTCGGGCGGGACAACCGAGAAGAAAGAAAAACCTAGATTTGAGAAACCGAGAACCATTCTGAGTTGGGACGCTCCTTCCAGGTATTTTGAGCCCAAGTCTCCAACCTACTTTACCACCCTTTTCGCTCTTACCGCGGCTGTTGCTCTGATCCTTTTTGTACTCTGCAAAGACCCGCTCTTGGCCATTGCCGCAGTGGGGATTGGCTTTGTCCTCTTTGCCCTAAATAAATACGAGCCTCCTTTGGTCTCTTATGAACTGCTTAACACGGGCATTAGAGTTCAAGGTAAAGACTATGAATGGGAGAAATTAGAGTCTTTCTTTATTAAGGAAGGGAAAACTATGCCGATACTCAAAATTAAAACCTGGCTGGTTTACCCCTCAGAACTGGAAATCCAAATTCCCAAGGATAAACAGGAGACAATAGAAACCGAATTGCTAAGGCATATTGTCTATCGGGAAGAGAAGAAAGGTGATCTGGCTCAATCTCTGGATAATGTAATAGAAACTTTTCCCCTTAACTCCAATGCGCTCATCCCGCGCGCCCTCCGCTCGCTGGCGGGTAAACTTTCCAGAAAAAAGAAATGAACCTCCACTCCCGTGGAGCGAAGATCTATACCGAAAGCCGCTCACTGCCCCTTACCGGTGCGGATTTCTGTTTTATGGGTAATTTATTTTGGTGAGCATGTATCATCAATGCCCAACCCAGTTGTCATAGTCAAAATGACAATGACCAAGCACCAAATTACAAATTACAAACAAATTCTAAATCCAAAACTCAAATGACCAAAACTTTCCCATGTTTAGAATTTGGAAAATTGTCACTTAGATATTGTTTGAAATTTGTCATTTGGATTTGGTTTGGCATTGGGCATTTTTAATTTGACATTTTACGAATTCACTCCTTGGAGAGAGGTGGCTCCTAACCCTACTGCCACATTGCTACTACCACATCACTACACTGCCGCATCCCAAAAAACTCTTAGTATGATAGACTAGTCTATCATACATGCACGTTTTGGCTTGTGTATAAGCAAGTCTTAAAAACAATGTTGGGTTTAGTATGATAGTTTGAGGGTGTCACCCCATTCAAACCCCATTCGAATAATTATTACTGCGGTTGGTGCGCTTAAGATCTCGGACTAACCGCAGTACCATTCGGCATACGGCAAGAGCCTGCTATTACAAGTAAATCTTAAAATTATATCCCGTTCCTATGTTTTGATATAATGAGGAGGAATTAATGGTGGGCTTTTGAAAATCCTGAGTCCTGGAGGGATGTGCCGAATTGGTAAGGCAGCGCCCTGCTAAGGCGTAGCCTCTAACAGGGGCTTGCGGGTTCGAGTCCCGCTCCCTCCGCCACAGCCTGCCTAATTTTTATTTCACCGGATAGTTTCCTCGGCGTCGTCTATCTCTTTAGGGGCGACATCCTCTCCAGCCGGCAGTTTTTGTGCCAAAGGGACAATGGGCTTAGAAGACACGTCCTCCCTTGGAGTGGCCTCCCCTTGCTCTGCCGGCTTTTCTTTTGCAGGCTGAGAAGGTAAAACCGCCGCCAGCGCTTTCTGCCAATTGGCACCCTTGTCCAGAAGAGATGCGCTAAAGCGCAGCAGCCGGGAAGAAACATCTTGATTAAATCTTTTTGTTCTTTCCATAACACCAATTAGGAGCAGGGTAGCTATTCGAGAATCAAAAGGGGCGTCTAGAGACTTAATAACATCATAAACTAGCTGAGCCTGAGTTTCCGCTGAAGAATCAACCACGTTAATTTTGCCAAACATCGTGTTGGCCGCATCAGTGTCAATGTTAACTACCACTATATTTTTAAATACCTGTGCGTGTTGACGGTAAACTGCTCCCAGGTCTTCTACCGTGGAAGCCCCGATGGCAAATATTAGGTCGTAATCCAAGCCTGAGTACACAAGATCTATTTTATCCTTGCTAAATTCTCCCTCAAAAGGGCTCATGATTACCTCAAACACACCCTCCCGATTATCATAATTAATTTTCTCCACCGCCTCACTGCCATAGTTAATAAGCACGCGGAGCGTCCGCGGCTCTAGGCAGGAAGAAATATCAGAAATGCCCGGCACGGCACTAAACCTGCTCGCATCTAAATTTTCGGCCAAGGCCCGAACGCTTTTTCCTTGCCCTTTTAAAACTTGGCGTAAGGCTAGAACGGAACTAATCTTGTCAAAATTATGTTCGTCGCCAGAGATTACCAAGATGTTCTGGGAGGAATCTATAATTTTATTAAGCTGTTGTGTGTCAAAAATTTGCTGCATTAAGCGAGAGCTGGAAAAGCCGAGCGCAGGCGGCGGGCTCCTCAGTGCTCAAATTGATGAATGAAAAACTGCCCCTTCTGCTGGGGCAGTTAAACGCCTTTCTATGTTATAACAACTCTATGGGCCTGTCAAACAAAAAAAGGCTAGCCTTTTTCTTTGTATTCCTCTAGGCACTCAATTAAATCCCCCTGTTTAAATTCAAAAGCTGGAGAAATTACAATTCCACACTCTTGTCCCGTCCTCACTTTTTTAACCTCCTCCTTTTCATGCCTTAAAGAGACGATTTGTCCTTCGGCTGTTTGATCCTCGCCCCTTAGAATACGCACCTTGCCTTTAATCTTAATTTCACCCTCCCTAACCCGACTGCCGGCGACTAGTGTCCCATCAGAAAGAACAAATATCTTTAGAACTTCCGCCAAGCCTATTCGGACTAATTCTCCTTCCTTTTCTTTCCCACTGATCAGCCTTTGGGCTTCTTCAATTAGTTTATAGATAATTCCATGCGTCTTCACAATTAACTTTCCACTTTTAATTATCTGACGAGCCACCGGATCCACATCTACCCTAAACCCCCAAATGACCGCATCGGCAACCTGTGCCAGCAAGGCATCGGCCTCTGAGATTATTCCAATACCTTCATGAACAAAAACAATTTGCACCTTTGGGGTAGCCAAGCGTTCTAATGAATGATGCAGGGCGTCCAGAGATCCATTAGTGTCAGCTTTGATAATAAACTTTAGGGTTTTTAAACACTCGTTTTCCTCATCATTTTTCTCCGGCTTAGCCACTTGAGGCGGCCGGGGACGAATGCTGTCCAGGGCTATTTTCCGTGCCTCCGCGTCGCTTTTAACTGCTACAAAGGGACTGCCCGCCTCAACCACTTCTTTTAAACCAACAACCTCGGCCGGCTGTCCCGGTTTTACCTCTTTTATTTTTTCTCCCTGCCAATTATACATGCTTCTAATACGCCCATAAACAGACCCGACCACCAAATAATGGCCTGTCTTTAAGGTTCCCTCTCTAACCACCACCGAGGTTAGGGCCCCGCGGCGGGTATCCATTGATGATTCAATCACCATCCCGCTGGGGGGAGCGGTTGGGTCTGCTTTTAGTTCCTGCATTTCTGCTACCAGACGAATCATTTCCAGCAGTTCGTCAACTCCCTGGCCGGTTTTTGCCGAACATTCCACCAAAACCACATCACCTCCCCACTCTTCCACCAAGACTCCGTGTTCTGACAGCTGCTGCTTAACCTTTTCACTGCTGACGCCTTGCAGATCCATCTTGTTGACAGCTACCAGCAGGGGAACATTGGCGGCTTTAATGTGATCAATAGCTTCCACGGTCTGGGGCATCACTCCATCATCAGCGGCTACTACCAAAACTGCCAGATCCGCGCTTTTCCCTCCTCTGGCCCTCATAGCTGTAAAAGCCTCATGCCCCGGCGTATCCAAAAAGGTGATTCCATGTACAAAGCAGGCACCGATAGACTGGGTGATACCTCCCGCCTCCTTTAATTGCTCCTTAGTTCGTCGGATCCTATCTAGTAAACTTGTCTTGCCATGGTCTACATGGCCTAAGAAGCAAACAATTG
>MZGJ01000035.1 GCA_002084955.1 candidate division CPR3 bacterium 4484_211
AATAACCGCGGAAGAAAAAAGCTTGGGGTCTTTATCGTAGGCAGTCCGCAGCCAATTAGGAATGTGACCCGTTTCCCAGTCATTGGCATGAAAAATATCCGGAACCCAATCAGAGTGTTTGCCGAAAAATTCCAAACACCCACGGGACAATAACGCCCACCGGATAGGATCATCCTTATATCCGTAAACATTGGCGCGCAATTCATAATATTCGCGATTTTCTAAAAAATAAACCAAGAGACGAGACGGGGACCGATGCAACTTTACATTACAAACTAATTCCGGCCGCTCCTTATTCCCGGTAGGAACCCTCAGCCCTTTACATACTATCGTGGAAGGGTACTTTTCCTCATCAATATGGCCGAACTTAGGAATGAAAACACGGGCATCATGGCCCAATTTTATCAAAGCGCGGGCTAAATCACCCACCGCCTTGGATAAGCCGCCCACATTAGCGTAGGGAGCTACTTCCGGGCTACAGAGAAGAATTTTAAATTTCCCCGTTTCCTTCTTGGCTGTGGGGGTGAAAAGAAAATCTTCTACTTGAGTAATTATGGAAGATGATTTGGGCATAAATGAATAGCCAGCAGTCAGAAACTAGACCATCTCTTTTCCTTTACCACTCGCTACTGCATTATACCACGATTGAGTGGATCCCAGTTGGGCTTTGCTATTGCACAAAGGCGATAGGCTTTATTATTCAAATAGGAAATAAATCAGTTCACCACTTCGCACTGGTTTTCTAGTCAAATTCCCTGTAAAATATCGCCATAGCCGAGGCATAACTTCAAGGCTTAACCGGGAAGCGGATGTTTTTCTTGCAGGGCCTTGCCCTTGGGAGGGAGCGAATTCGTAAAATGTCAAATAAAAATGCCCAATGTCAAACCAAATCCAAATGACAAATTTCAAACAATGTCCAAATGACAATTTTCCAAATTCCAAACACGGGAAAGTTTCGGTTATTTGAATTCTGGATTCTGGATTCTGAATTCTGAATTTGTTTGTCATTTGGTGCTTGGCCATTGTCATTATGACTATGACAACCGGGTTGGGCATTTGCAGCCCATCCTCAATACCGCCATGCAAACAAAACGGCTCCCTCCCCCACAGGTGGATATTCTAGGGATAAAAATAGACGCGGTAACCATGGATAAAGCTTTAAGCCGCGTTGAGGAAATGCTCAACGACGGCAAAAAGCATTACATAGTTACTCCCAACCCAGAGTTCGTGATTACCGCCCAAAAAGACAAGGAATTTATGAAAATATTAAACGGCGCCGATCTGGCTATCCCCGACGGCATCGGCATAGTCTGGGCATCCAAAATCTTAAATAGAAGCGCGCCCTCGCCAAAAAATCGTCCCAATATCTGCACGGAACGTGTTACAGGAACCGATCTTATGATCCAACTCTGCCAGAAAGCGGCTCTCAAAGGTTGGTCTATATACTTCCTGGGAGGCAAAGATAACATTGCTCAAAAAACTGCTGAAAATCTCCAAAAACAACTTCCAGCCCTAAGAGTTGCCGGCTTTAGCAGCAAAGACCCTAACCTGCCAGTTATCAGTTACGAATTACCGACTGCCGACATTCTCTTTGTTGCCTACGGACACCCCAGGCAGGAAAAATGGATCGCCCAGAATCTTGAAAAGTTACCCGTTAAGGTGGCCATGGGTGTCGGCGGAGCTTTTGATTTTATCGCCGGCAGGCAAAAACGGGCTCCCAGAACCTTTCAAAAACTCAGCCTAGAGTGGCTCTGGAGACTAACCACCCAACCCTGGCGCTGGAAAAGACAATTGGCGCTAGTAAAATTTGTATATTTGGTAGTTAGAAAAAAATTAACCAAAAGCTAACCCTTCTACTACCTACTACTCGCTACTCTCTCTAAAACCTCATCATTTCCCTTACTACCTTTCTCCCTCTTGGCGGCAAGTATTCATTACCTGTAACATCTAAAAAAGAATACCCCACCTAAGCGCCCTTAGAAAAAAGGTCCTAATCAAGAAAGCAAAAAAGGGAACAATTACAGTCCTGACTTTCGCAAAAATTACAAACTGAAGTGCTAATTGGGCCGCCATGCGGATAAGTTGATACCAGAAATGAGACACTGAAACGCAAAAGCCAGGAAAAGAGGTTAAAAGAAACGCCAAGGAAGCATTCTTCTAACTCATACTTGATAAAAAAGGCAAGTTATTATAAAGTTAGACTATTATGAATGAAAAAATAGCCGAGCGTCTTTATTTCCATAATCCTTGGTGGCAATCTGGAAAGATTTCTCCCAAATTAGCTCTATCCTTCAAAAGAAAGCTCTTTACCGAACTTTGGGATAAGTTAAGCCTAGACCGCATTTTAGTTCTTAAAGGTCCCCGTCGTACTGGTAAAACAACCATCATCTACCAGATTATCCAACAGCTGCTCTCCCAAGGGGTAAACCCCTTTAACATCCTCTATCTCTCCTTCGATGACATTGACCTGCGAATCCGCTTACCGGAAATTCTCAAAGTTTGGGAAAGAGAAAGCAAACAAATCCTTGAGCAAGAACCTCTGCTTTACATTTTCTTAGACGAGGTGCAGTTTTTAGATTTTTGGGAAATTGATGCCAAGCTCTTTTACGACAAAAAATACCCGATTAAGTTTTTTGCCTCTGGTTCCTCAGCTACTTTAATTCGTAAAACAACTGAATCTCTGGCTGGCAGAACTTTTGAGAAAGTACTTCTCCCCCTTGATTTTGAGGAGTATCTTTATCTAGAAGGAAAAAGTGTGGGATTGACTAAAAAGAATCTTAAACAGCTTAAACGCAGAAACATAAATTTTTTACCCTTTAAAAACAAACTGTTCCTTCTTTGGGAAAAGTACCTGGAAAGGGGTGGGTTTCCTCATTTAGTGGAACTGGAACCCGAAGAACAGCCGCAAGCCTTAAAAGAGGACATCCTTGATAAAGTTGTCTATCGCGACTTGGTCCAGCTTTACGGGATTAAGGAACCTGCCACTCTGGAAAGAATGCTGCGCTATTTAGCCGGAGCCAGCTCGGGAATTCTGAACCTATCTAATCTTTCCTCAAACCTAAAAATAAGCTGGGAATCAACCCAAAATTATCTCACCTATCTCAAGCAGGCCTACCTTGTTTTTACCTTGCCAAAGTATAGCCGCTCTTCCAAAGAAATGGCTCGCAGTTTGGAAAAGGGTTTTGTTATTGATACGGGAATTATGAACCTCTTTTCAAAACCGGAAAAGTCTGCCCTTTGGGAAACCGCCGTTGCTCGGCACCTTTGGCAGGTATGGAGCAGAAATACTTATTTCTGGCGAGACAGATATGAAGTGGATGTTGTTTTTGAGAAAAAAGGAGAACTTGTCCCGGTCGAAATCAAATCTGGAGTTAGCATTTCTAAAAATTCTTTGCGGGGACTAGTCAGTTTTTGTAAAAAGTACCAGATACCAGAAGGCTTTGTCTTATATAGTGGAGAAAAAAAGACAGAGACAGTTCAGGGGATCAAGTTAAAATTTATTCCTTGCTGGGAGTATTTACTGTGCCACCCGTTCTAAAATTTTTAGTGTTTCTCTGGCCGCATTTTTCCAACTAAACCGCGCCGCCCACTCTTTTCCCCGCTCAACTTTAGCATGATAGGCTAGTTTATCATATCGGAGAACTCTTAAGATGCCGCGGGCAATCTCCTTTACATCATTGGGATCAACATACTCGGCAACCGATCCGCCCACCTCTGGCAGAGACGACACACTGCTGATAACAACCGGCGTGCCGGCTGACATAGACTCTAAAACCGGCAGGCCGAACCCTTCGTGCAAACTTGGCAAACAAAGCAATTTGGCGCCAGCATATAAGACTGGCAAATCCTTGGAGGGAACGAAGTCTAAAAATTTTACCCTGCCCTCCACGCCGAATTTCCTAGGAGCCGCGTATATTTCCTCGTAGTTCCACCCCGGCTTACCGGCAATTACCAACTGCAAGGTTGGCAAGTTTCCCAAGCCCAAATTCCCCAGGGCCTGGCTCTGAGAATTCTTTAGAGCCAGGCCCTTTTCCTTTGGGCTTTTTTTCTCGCCAGCCCCTTTAACTAACGAAAACGCCTCAATAAGCCGCACCAAATTCTTCCTCGGCTGTACAGTCCCCACAAAGAGAATATATTCACCCTTAATCCCATACTTCCTCTTGACTTTTTCTTTCTCGTAATTCGTAATTCGTAATTTGTAATTCGATAAGTCAACGCCCTCATAAACCACACTTACTTTCCCCTCCGGCACATGCAATTTCTCCACCACATCCCTTTTTGTCGCTTCCGACACCGCAACAATGTGAGCCGCTAACCGAGCCCGCAATTCTTCCATAAACCAACCCAAATACAACTTCTCTTTCCAACTGCCATAATGAGGTAAATATTCTAATCCCAAATCATGCACCGTGACCACTGCGGGAACCCGGGGATTTTTAAAAAGCGGCACCACATGCGCCGGAATAAAAAGGATGTCTGGAGGGTTGCGCCATGTTTCCCAAGCTAGCCCGCCTTGGGTCCAAAGGTAAGGCCAGCTGATGGGAATAAATCTTACCCGCTGACGATTCCCTAAAGCCAGACTTTGAAGATCCCTAAAAGCACGGCTATTCTCCTCACCAGCAGAACCTCTCACATAAACCCAAAAAGTATGAGGCGAATTGAGCTCAAGCAATGCCTTCAGCAGTTGAAAAGAATACGTTTCCGTTCCGGTTTTCTGGGTTACAAAAGCCCGTGAGGCATCGTAGCCAATGGTCATAACAATGAACAAGCTGCAAACAAAAATAGAGGGTGGGTCATAAATGCCCAACCCGGTTGTCATAGTCATAATGACAATGACCAAGCACCAAATGACAAACAAATTCAGAATTCAGAATCCAGAATTCAAATAACCAAAACTTTCCCATGTTTAGAATTTGGAAAATTGTCACTTAGATATTGTTTGAAATCTGTCATTTGGGTTTGGTTTGACATTGGGCATTTTTAACTTGACATTTTACAGATTCACTCTTTTCGAGGGGCAATCCCTATTTTACTGCTGAACTACAAACTTGGCTTATGCGCGCTTAAGATTGCGGACTAAGTGCAGCATCACAAGGGTACACGGCAAGAGCCCGCTATCTAACTAGCGACGGATTACATTGCGTTTGAATTTATCCAAATTCTCAATCGCTACTCCC
>MZGJ01000008.1 GCA_002084955.1 candidate division CPR3 bacterium 4484_211
GGTACAATTATCGAGACCTAGAGTATGATTATCTAACATTAAAAATTATTGACGTTTTGTGTAAAAAAGTTGACTAAAACTCGTTCAGATCTTGACTAAGACCCTAAAGAAGTAGGTATTGCAAAGTTTGCGAGGGAGGGTAAAATATAAACAAGGTCGTAAGCTTCAAAAATAATTTAATTTTTCTGACGGCTAAAACTCTTGCCTGAAAGGAATAAAAAATACGCACAACTAAATTTTAATCAATCTACTCCAGAACAACCCATGCCAGAGAGCACCCAAACGCCGCCGGTTATGCCGGAGCCAAAATCTAAGAAAAAGGTTTGGATCGTTTCGGGAATTTTAGGAGCGGTCATCGTTATTTCTTTAGCAGTTTATTTTGTTTTGCCAAGATTCGGCCAAGAAGCGATCAAGAAAACCGATGAAGATATTTATAGGCCTGCTGTGGTGTTCGCTTCTAAATTCGCAACTTATGAGGAAGTGCCGGTGAACATCAGCCCGAAGATTCCAGCTTATTCCGTTAGTCAAAACTTGAGGAATGTTACCAATGCCAGCGATTTCAGTTTTTCTGACGCGGCAAAAAATCTGTTGGTAAAAAATGCTTTTGTCGTCAAGCCGTCTTCCCACAATGAATTTTTCCCTCTTTATGAATCAAATCGGTATAGTTATACACCGAGTTTTATAACGACTGACTCAATACTTCATAATTACCACTTAATGTTTGATTTTTTGCTCAAACAATTAGAGGAGCAAAAATTGGCGGCAGAATTAAAACAGCTTAACGCCAGTTTGTTCTCCGAATCATTGAACCAATACAACAATCTGAAAGGAACGGAATGGGAAAGCGCCGCCAAAAGAAATATCGGATTCTTTGCGGTCGGGAGCAAACTGTTAGATTCTTCGATAAGCATTCCGTCAATTGTCGCAAACGAAGTTAATCAAGAATTAGCACTTATCGAAGCACACCAAGGTATAGCAAAGTCTTCTGTAATGAACATCGGTGACGGAGAGGATGTGATGATTGATACTCCACAGGGTCTGCAACCACTAGAAGCATTAAAAGAGGACTATTCGCAATATATACCAAGAGGCCATTATAACAGAACAGAACAATTGAAGGCCTATTTTAAATCAATGATGTGGTATGGCCGTCTTACTTTCAGAATGAAAAGTAATGATGAAGTAAAATCGGCTTTGCTTATTACTCTTGCGCTCAATAAAGAAAATAATCAGAATAGCTGGAACAAAATTTATGAGCCGGTAAATTTCTTTGTCGGCAAGAGCGATGACATTACTTATTACCAATTCAAGGATTTAGTTGAAAAGGTTTATGGTCCAAAGGCGACAGTTCAGTCAGTAGTAAACGATGGAAACAAATTCACTTCTTTTGTTAATGAAGCAAAAAACTTGGAACCGCCACAAATCAACTCAATGCCAATTTTTGAAGCGCGTTTTCAACCAAATAGAGAAAAAGAAATCAAGGGATTCCGTTTTATGGGGCAAAGATTCGCTGTTGATGCTTCAATTTTTCAACAACTTGTTTATCGCGAAGTTGGTGACAAAACTAAATCTTGCCAAGCATTTAAACCAGAGGAAACAGGATGTCTGTCGGGAGCAAGATGTCTTCCTAAGGGGTTAGATATTCCCGCAACAATGGGTTCAAATGAAGCAAAAAATATATTAGACGGAATGGGCGAAACTCAATATGCCTGCTATTCCGAAAATATGTCAAAGATGAATGATTATGTATCAGGATTGAGTACAGAAGTTTGGACGCAAAATTTGTATTGGGGTTGGCTCTATCAACTCCGACCACTTCTCGATGGGAAAGGAAATGGTTATCCATCTTTTATGCAGAATACCGCTTGGTTGAGAAAAGACCTTAACACATTTTTAGGTAGCTGGTCTGAACTGAAACACGATACCATTCTCTACGCCAAACAAGTTTGTGCCGAATTTGGGGGTGGCCCGGAAGAAAAAGACGATCGCGGTTATGTTGAGCCAAACCCTTATGTTTATGCGCGTCTTGTCTCACTTCTGAAAATGACTAATGAGGGTTTGGAAATGCGGGGATTGTTAACTGCAAGCATGAAAGATAATTTGAGTAAAATGGAACAACTGGCAACGTCGCTTAAAACAATATCAGAAAAAGAGTTAAATAATGAAAAATTGACTGATGAGGAATACGAGCTTATCCGTTCATACGGCGGACAGCTAGAGCATTTCTGGCTTGAAGTCAATAAAGATGAACCAGCGTTCAAGGAATCAAGTAGCCCAAGAGATTATCTAAGCGAAAATCCTGCGGCAATTATTGCTGATGTTGCCACGGATCCAAATGGCCAAGTGTTAGAAGAAGGCACAGGCAAAATTTCAGAAATCTATGTGGTAGTTCCAGTTGACGGTAAATTAAGAATCGCCAGAGGCGGGGTTTATTCTTACTACGAATTTACTTGGCCAATGTCAGATAGGCTAACCGACAAAAAATGGCGAGAAATGCTAGATTCCGACCAAGCTCCCGATTTGCCGTCTTGGACTGATGCGTTTGTCGCAAAATAAAATGAATGCAAAGAGAAACTACATGGTCAATTATCATATCCGTTTTTACCCTTGCTATTGCTCTATGGGCCGGTAGCTATTATTTGCATTCCCCCAAAAACCAAGAAACAGAAAACAGCCAGCCGCAGGGCGAAAAGGAATTTTTAGAATTTTTGTCGCAGAAAAGGAATCTTCCCCAAAAAGGCGAAGAGGTTTCTTTAATTGTGGTTGGCGACATTTCTTATTCGCGAGGAGTGGAAAGGATAGTAAGAAAACAAAACAATATCAATTATCCTTTTCTGAAAATTCAGGATTATCTAAAAAACGCGGATTTGGTTTTCGGGAATTTGGAAACGCCAATTACGCAGGGACCGGAAATTTCCGACTTTGAAGTGATCTTTAGGTCAAATCCGGGGACTGAACAAGCATTGAAGCAGGCCGAGTTTTCTATTTTGTCCTTAGCAAACAATCATACACCAAATTTTGGAGAAAAAGGACTGAAAGACACTTTTAATTTTCTTGAAGATGCTGGCATTAAATATGTTGGAGCAGGACAAAACGAGCGAGAAGCATATCAGCCAGTTTATATTGAGAAAAAAGGAGTAAAATTTGCTTTTCTAGCGTATAGCGATACTGATGTTGTTCCGACTTACTATGAAGCGTCAACTAATCGCGTGGGAACAGCGTTTATGCAGCAGGATAAAATGACCAAAGCTGTAAAAGAAGCAAAACAGGAAGCCAATTTTGTTATCGTTTCAATGCATGCTGGAACTGAATACTCTGACAAACCTAATGACTCACAGATAAATTTTGCTCATGCGGCAATTGACGCCGGAGCTGATTTAGTGATCGGTCATCATCCTCATGTAGTGCAAACATTGGAAAAATACAAGGGTAAGTATATCTTCTACAGCTTGGGAAATTTTGTTTTTGACCAGCCGCAAAAACAAGAAACAAAAGAAGGATTAGCTATTAAAATTTATTTTTCAAAAGACAGAATTAATAAAATTCCCTTTTTGCCAGTGGTTATGGAAAATTTAGCTCAGCCAAGAATCGCGAATGGAAATGAGGCGGACAGAATCTTACAAAGATTAAAATTTTCAGTGGCAAGCCAAGGAGTTTATTTTTGGAATAACAGTAAAAATAATTTTGAAAAAGAAACAAGAGCCGTAATCTATGGAACAACTTCCGAAAACAGCAGAATTATTTCTAAGCAAGAACTGAAAGATTTGGATAATGATTCTATCCCTGAAAATTATAATTTAGAAAGTGGAAAATTGGCAATTACAGAAAACGGAAAAATGATTTGGCAATCGCCGAGCGATTGGTGGATAGATGATTTTGTTCTTGCTGATTCAAATAATGACGGGGTTTTGGATATAAATTTATCTCTTTGGAAATCTGGCAGTTTTGGAACATCTAAGCCCTTTTGGGTCAAAGAAAATGATATGAGCGTAAAAAATCATTTCTTCATTTTGGGTTTTGTGGGCGGACTAATCAGACAAATTTGGGGTTCTTCAAATCTCGCTGAGCCGAATTGCGAATTTAAGATTGTCGATATTGATGATGACGGGAGAAACGAGTTGGTTGTGATTGAGGGAGATTATTCGCAAAAGCCAAAATGCGAGGGAAATTTTGTCGCGATTTGGAGGTGGAACGATTGGGGATTTTCGAACGAATGGCGAAGCGAAAAAGGAAATTTTTCCAATCTTGAGATTGAAAAAATTGACGAAAAAAGCTATATTATAGTTGATACCTTCTGATTTTTTGCCGCCGCCAGGCGGTAGAGAGCCACTGGGCGGAATTGCCGCCCTGCGGGCGGCAATTAAAAGAGCCTGCCCCGTAGGGAATTCTCCTTCGGGGTCAGCATCAGGGTTTTGTTCAAAATAAGTTCGAATTTTGTCCAAAAGGTACCGCCAATTGGCATTCTGGGGGGAATTTAAAAAGGCATGCCGGCCGAAGCACGCAGGCCAAAAGCGGCGACGGTAAGGGCATGGCTTTCGATTCAGAGCTTTTGCTCCACAGAAGTGGAACCTGCAAGAAAAGAAACCGCCGCCATAAGGCAGTGGAGCTTTACTGCTGCAATTATTAGCGGATTCATATGGCTCTAAAACAACTCCCGTTGAATCTAGGAACGATACGAGGAGTTATTACAAAAACTTATAGAACCCGCGTCTAGTAAATTGGGTACTCAACACGCATCCCAAATTTGCTTGCAAAAATTTCGTTTTTAACGCAAATTTGGATATACCGACAACATTATCGGAAAAATTTTAATTTTCCCTATTATGCTAAAAAATTTACCCGAAACAATTGACGCTCAAGAACCCAAAGAAGGCCCTGAAGAAATTATTTATGATTCGCTCACACAAGAACTGCACGCAATGGAGGAGAGAAATCCGGGAAGAGATGACATAAAATTTAGAGTATTGAAACAATTCATTCATGATCTGGCGGCGGGCCAGCCTTTTGATGTCGTTTTTGGCAAACTGGACGAACCATATAAGCACGCGATTATCACAAGATTACAGAATCGAGCTGATCACATGGGCGGCAAGATTCCGCATGATTTTATCGAGAAATTAGAAAAAGAACTTTATGGCATTGTTTTAACCGAAGACGGAGATAAAATTAATTTTGACAGAAAAGTAGAATTAGAAAAGCAGTTACAATCCGAAAATTAGATTTTTTAATGAGCGCCGGAGGGTGTTAAAACAAAAACATCTATGTACCTGATAACATTTTCTACCAAAATATGAAATCAGAAAACCAAACAGGAGCCTTTTGTACAGAAGCTATGAAACCCCAAATTATTTTAAACGAAAATCTACCTCCTGAGGAAAGGTACCTCCAGTTTGGCAGAAAGACGGAACCCACGCCAGAGATTAGGGAGAAAGCAGAGAGAAAAGCCCGAGAAATTGGCATTACACCAGAACAACCTATAACCCGGGAGCAATCTATAGCAATTGTCCGGTCATTTCTTGAGGATCAGGCAGAGTTTCATTCCCTGGGGCTAGAAGAGACAAGGAGGAGATTACAAGAACTAACACCGTTAACTGACAAAGAAGAGCAAGAGGCAATGACACCGACCAAAGGAACCGAGAGTCCTTATCAAAAACGAATTAAGGTGTGGGAAAGAAAATACAACCCAGCTTCAGAGCAGAAAGCAAGAGCCCTGCAGATCCTTAAAGAGATAGAGAAATTGGAAGCGGTTGAGGCAGCTAACGCACATCAGAGAACAGCGGCAGAGATAAACGAGGGGCAACTAAAGGGACAGGAAGACCGTGAAAAGGTTTTTATTGGCTGCAGCGACCCGGCATTGCTTCTTCTTTCTAAGTTGCGTTGCGTTGGCATCCCGGCCAGTTATGTCCAATGTATCAGCAAAGAGTGGATCGACCAGCTTCGGAACATGACAGAGGAAGCTCAGGAGAAAGAACTGGCCCATAATTACCGCGGCCATGTTTTAGTTAAGGTATACTTGCCCAATGAAGCGTCAATTTGGGTTGATCCTATGGGAAGAGCTATTCAAGTTAATGACCACTGGGAACGATTTAATCCCAGCCAAGGCGCCTGGGAGAGAAGATCAAGCTCTTTGGGGCCCTACTATTTGGTTAGAGAAGAAATTGATAGTACAGACAGCGCCCCTTCCACACCAAAAACAAAAAAGCGTTTGAAAAATCTCATTAAAACAGCTCCTGAAGCTTTTGCTCCCTACAGCAACAAGGTTCTCATACCACCAGAGGCTTGATTTTAAAGCGTCTGGCCACATAGGCAAATTCTTTAAACCTACCCTGCCGCAGGCTGAAGTGCTCTTCGCCACCGTCTAGGCTTACGGCGAGAGCGCCGATTTTCCTCTTCTTCATGAACCACCAAACCCATTAGACTATCAGTAATAGAAGCCAGCACTCCCGGGTCATTTTCCTTCAGCTCTTTCACTAGTTTTTTTATTACCATCTCCAAAACTTCCTCTCCGGACAGCTCCCCGCCTACAATTTTTTGTGCCTCAGGCCCGGTAAAAGCTATAAGCATTAACAACGGCTCCCTTCTACTTCCCCTTCCCCTATTTATCATTCTAATATTTTCTCTTTTCTGTTCAATGTAGTCTCTTTTCCCACAGGCAAAATCCACCGGAATAGATATCTCTCCGCGGTTAAATATGAAACAACCATCAATACCCGATTGGTCCTCGGGCGAATTTTGCTCAGTAGACTCAAATCGACAAATACCAGTCCTGCCCAAGCCCAACAGTGCACCAGTTAAATATTCTTTTACTTTTCGGTCTAATTCCAACCCAAACTCGCGGCTATCTTCCCCCCTCTTTGGCATATCCGGAGTAAACCGCCTTCCGCCGCCGTAAATTCTCTGTAGTACCATAAGGATAGTATACTAAATTCGGGCAAACATTACATGACGGGTAACGAGGAAAGACTTACAAGATCATTTTACGAGAGAGATCCTCTAATGGTAACCAAAGAATTGCTTGGCAGGTATATTGTGAGAGAAACCGGCAGGGGGAAAATTGTGGGGAAAATTGTGGAAACAGAGGCATATATAGGCCCCGACGATAAAGGCTCACACACCTTCAACAACAAAAAAACAAAAAGGACAAGAGTCCAGTACCAAGAAAGGGGACTAGCCTATGTATTTTCCATCTACGGCAAAAACTTTTGTTTCTGCATCGTTGTCGGGAAAGACCATGAGCCGGCCGCCGCTTTGATAAGAGCAGTAGAACCAATAACAGGAATAGAGTTGATGAAGAAAAACAGAACTATAAAGACTGGAAAAATTAAGGACCTAACCAACGGCCCGTCAAAATTCTGTCAAGCCTTTAACATTACAGCAAAAGATTACGGAATAGATTTATGCGGCGATGACAGCCTGTATTTAACAAAGGGTGAGCCTGCAGATGAGACAAGCATCTCGCGCAGTCCAAGAATAAACATAGATTACGCAGAAGAGTGGAAGGATAAGAAATGGAGATTTTACATTACCGGAAACAAATTTGTTTCCAAATAAACGCGCCCGATAAGTGAACCTAGCAAGCTAAGCCACTTATCCTCATAAAAAGATTCCTCATTCAATTATCATAACCACACATCCCAAGAGCTAATCTACCAAGTCCGGCCTTATCATAACCCTAAAACGGCGCAAAAATATTTATAGACGGGACAAGAAGAGATGATAGACTAGTCTATCATCTTTTCCCACAGTCCCGAAATAAAACTCGGCGTTACAAAAGGGAAAAGCTTTCGGTATAATACGCCAGTCTACCACACTAGATATAAACCGGACCAAACTAGCCGCTAATCCCGGGGGCAGGAAATTGGAAAGCAAAATCACGAACCTCCCGACCAATCCTTCTTAAAACAGCCACATTCTGGTAATTTCGCAAAGCCTCATCAATAAAGAGAGCAACCTGTTCCATCTCTTTTTCTCTCATTCCTCGAGAAGTAAGCGCCGGTGTCCCCAACCTAATTCCCGATGGCGCCCAGAATCTGGAAGTCTCGCCGGGAACCGCCTGTTTGTTAACAATAATGTTTGCCTTCTCCAAAGCTAAAGCCGCCTCTTTTCCCCCAATACCCTTATTTCTTAAATCTACAACCATTAGATGCTTATCCGTCCCGCCGGAAACAATCTCATATCCCTTGGACATCAATCCCTTGGCAAGCTTCTGGGCATTGGCAACAACTCCGACAGCGTACTCTTTAAACTCCGGCCGCATCGCCTCGTGAAGAGCTACACCTATGCCGGCAATACTGTGGTTTTGCGGCCCTCCCTGCAGTCCGGGGAAAACTGCCTGGTTAATTCGGTCAATAAACTCCCGCCGGGCAAAAATTAAAGCCCCAACAGGACCGCGCAAGGTTTTTCTGGTCGTCATCGTTACCACATGAGCGTAAGGAAACGGAGACTGGTTTACTCCGGCCGCAACTAAGCCCGCCTCATGAGCAATATCGGCCAAATACAAAGCTCCCACCTCGTCGGCAATTCGGCGCATTTTCCCATAATCTATTTCCCTTGGATACGAGGTCCCTCCGGTGATAATCATCGCCGGCCTTTCTTCCAAAGCCCGCTTTTCCACTGCCTCATAATCAAGTAGCTGGGTCTGCAGATCCACGTGGTAGTAGGAAGTCTGAAAAAAAGCCGCCGTAAAACTAACGGCCTTTCCCGACGGCAGCCGCCAGCCGTGAGAAAGATGACCGCCTTCATACAAATAAAGAGACAGCAGTTTATCGCCCGGCTTAAGCAGGCCTAAATAAACTGCCAAGTTGGCGATACTGCCGGCAACGGCCTGCACATTAACCCCCCATTTATCAGAATCCAAACCAAAAGCCTTAAGAGCCCGTTTCTTAACCAACGCCTCAATTTGATCAATAATGAAATTCCCCTGGTAGTAGCGTCTAAAGGCCTGGCCTTCGGAGTATTTATTCATCAACACCGATCCCACGGCCGAAAGAACCTCTCTGCTTGCATAATTTTCGGAAGGGATCAGACGCAACTGACAACGCTGACGCTCTTGTTCTTTTTGAATTAGAGAGATCATTTCCGTATCCATCTTAAAATTAGGAATTATCCTAATGTCCATGGCGGCTTTTAGAACAATTCCTTTATGGCGCTAACTCCACATTTATCACTCCACAAATGCCCGCACTCCTTTCTCTCTAGCCTTTTTCTCTAATTTCCTAAATGCCTCCAGCCGCTCCAGATGATAATCGTTATAATCGACAAAGAGCAAAGCGTACCTAGCCAGAAGAGGAAACTTCTTGGTAAAAATTCTGGCCATTCCCTGAGCCACCTTCCTGTATGAAGGATGCCCCTGGCGAATACTGCGCAACTCGGTTAGATGCACCAATTCTCTTAAGTTCATGCGCAGATAAAACCGATTGTAAGCTCCATGCGTAACCAGATATTGCGCCTGATAGGGAAAATCTTTTTTTATCTGGTCATAGGCATCCAGAGCCGCCTCCATAGCCCGGCGGAAAATCTTCTCAAATCCGGCAACTGCCACCTCGTAAGGCACATCGTATCCCATCTCGTTGGTAAAAAGCTGTCGGTGGCGGGTGAGCATCCGATGACGCATCAAATCTTTGTAAACACCCCAGTCGGCGGTAATTTCAAAAGAAAAATACGGCCACTCAAAAGCCCGACCGGGCTTGTGGTGCCGGCTCTGACGGTGAGAACAATAAGACTTCAAAATCCTTTCCTTTTCCTTCCGGCTCATTCTTTTAACGCGGGCTAAAACCTCTTGATAGGAAAGATTAGTTCTTTCATAAATAATTGCCGCCGCCACCTTCTCCAATGCCCGCCTGTCATAGTCCACCAGTTTAACCCGCGGCTTTTTCTCCAAGGCAACTTTCCTCTTGCCTAATCTCTTTAAATAGGCCAGACTTTGCCTGGTTCTATTAAGATAGTCTCCATACTGCCGTCCCCTCTCGTTATTAACCCGTTTAACAAAGGCGGGGATAACCAGCCTTAGTTCTCTGTTCATCTTTTGGGCCAATTCACGAACCTCCCGCAAGGGATCGTTTAGAAGATGGGTTAAAAGATACTCAAAGGCGCGGCCGTTGCCAAAAAGGCCCATATTAGTCTTGGCGGAAATCGGCAAAAGAGCCCGAGCGGTATCACAGGCTTTGGCCCGAATAGTAAACCGATACGCCTCCTCTTTTTCATCGCCGGGGAAAATTTTCTTTAGAATAGGCTGAATTTCACGGACAATTCTGGAGTAGGTATCAAAAAGAAGATGGTTCGTCTCCAGATACAACTTCTTATATTTTGATCTCATAATATCTTTGTCTTTGTAAAAGAGATACTCGCCGTCAACTTTTTTGTCAAAATAAACATAACGGGTAGATTTTTCCAGGGGCGAAAGACCAATCCTATGCTCCTCAATACTCTTAGTGGCCAGCACACTGATATTCTCCAAGGCAAGATGAGCTCCTCCCAACTCGGCTACCGAGTCATCACCAAACCCCACCAAAATCCTTTCGTAAAAATTTTCAGCTCTGGCCACATCCAATTTCTTATCGTCCAATCTCTTTTGGGAAATAAACCGAGAAACCTCTTTTGAGGCAATAAACTCATCTAAAAACAACCGTCTCATATCTTTGCCCGATCTGGAATAACGTGAGATAAGAGTGCCCTTAATAACCTCGGGGAGATTAACGAGGGCAAAAACATCGTCCTCGGTGTTGGTGAAGTATCTACTTAAAACCGCCTGCTCTTTTCTTGTGTAGCCCATAGAAAACCGTCTACACCGACTCAGTTTACCAATTCCGTCCCTAGGACTTGGATAGACTCTCAATTAGGGGAACGCTAAGGTTAACCAGCCGCTGGATTTCTTCGGGAGTTAACTTGGAATCGTAATCCACAATATCACAGAGATGAACAACCCTTTCAATTGCCTCATAAACCGGCTCGGCGATAACCTTTTGATACTTAAGATGCACTGCCAACCGCAGGGCATCGGAAGGCTCAATTCTTTCCTCCTTTTTAAGTTTTTTTATCTGCAATTTGGCCAGCTGCCACCTTAACTGCTCCTTTAGCCGCGCCGTGGTAAAATAGGCCCCGCGCTTATCCCAAGAAGCATCGCCCGCACTCTCTTTTTTCCCGGTTACCTTCTCCACCGCTTCCTGCGCCGCCCGGAGGGACCTCTTAAAAGAAAAAAGATAACTGATAGAACCGCTGCTAAGAGTCGGTAAAATGGCTAACAAAAACAACAAGGCAATTAAAGCCAGAGTGTATTTATCCACATGAACATAGTTGGGGAAAAATGTATAGCCCAGAAGGTAAATAAGCACCAGAACGGCAAGAACAAATTCCAATTTCATAACTGCCCAGATAATAGCACGAAGAGAAAAATGGTGTAAAGCCCGAAATTGGCAGAACTTCGGCAACTTAATATTCCTATTTCTCCAGATTCCGATTTCTATACAGCCAAATTGGGAATTGGGCGGAATTATCTTTTTCCTCTTCCCGCCATCCATTAATTGGGTAGCGGGCGGTAACGATACGAACGCCGGGCTTTAACTCTTTCTGCAATTTAATCTTTAACCTCTCCAGTAATTTTTCGGTTAAATATAAAACCACCACAGTGGCCTGGTCCAAATCGACAGAAAATAAATCCCGCCGATAAATTTTAATTCGCCCATTCCGCGCCTTTTTCCAGAGCATCGCCCTCAACAAAGCCTTTAGATAGGGAAAGGGACTCACCTCATAGCCCACGGCCCTCCGGGCGCCAAAATCCCTTACCGCCATTAACAACAGCCTGCCGTCCCCGCACCCTAAATCAAAAAGCACATCATCTGGCCCCACACCGGCCAACTCAAGCATCTTTCGGCCCACACCATATGGAACCGGCACAAAGGGAGCTCCTTTAAAATCGGAGTAAATATCAGAAAGAAACCGAATAACCAGAAAAGCATCTATGGCCGTAACCGCTAAAATAATTAGAACAAAAAGGAAAAGAACAGTAAGGAAAATCATTGATACAAAGAGTAAAGCTCCACCATTTTGGAAGCGGATGTATTTTTCTTGCCGGGTTTTAATTCTTAAATTACAACTTTTAACCTCAAACTTTAAATCGCCCGCGATACGCCGGACACAAAATCTGATAGGGACAGAAATTACACATCCGCCCGGGATTGGGTAAAAATTCCCCCAGATGTATTTGTTGAAGTGTTTTTTTTATATTTTCCTGGGTAATTCTAAGATCGTCCTCGGTTCTCGCCGTAGAAATTTTTTTCCCCTCACTTAAGAAAATAAAGCTGAGCTTAATTTTTTCCAGAGGAACCCCCAAAATGGTTGGTGAAGCGGCCGCCAGCGCGTAAAGGCTCAGCTGTAAATCTTTATCCACATCCTTTTTTCTTTTTACTGCGCCAGTTTTATAATCAATAATTTCTATCCTTCCATCAGCCAACTCGTCCACACGGTCAATAACCCCGCGGATTTTGACCCCCCGAACCTTAATGGTAAAAGGGAATTCTATTCTCTTTACCACCTGATCGGGAGAATAAAATTTTTCAAAAAAATCTCCTAGAATCTTTACCGCCGCCGCTTTTTGATATTCTTCCTGAGCCCGTGATTTATACCCTTGGCTAATCCAATAGGCATCCAGCAAATCTTTGAGTATTTCAAATCCAAGCTCTCGTGAGTCTTCTGCCACCCGGCCTTTTTTCTCCAAAACTTCCAAGCCCGCATGCCGCCGATAAAACTCGGCCAAGACCCGATGCATCACCGTGCCAAAAGAAATGGCCGCCGAGGGGGGAGCGGGCAGCCGCAGAACATACTTATACTTATACTCCAGCGGGCAAATGTTAAAAGTGTCCAGCTGAGAATAAGACAGGAAATCCGGCAGGGACCTGTTCGCCGGCCCGTCTTCACTCGCCATAGGCTTTTCTTCTTCCTTGCCTCTCCACCCAAAAAGATTTATCTGCCGGGCATCCCTCCTTAAAAGAAAGGGTTCAATGTCTTCTCCCATCACTTCAAAAACAAAAGGCGACAGCTTTTTAGGCCGCTTATTCCCTCCATAAAATTTAGCGCCGGTAAAATATAAAAGTTCTTTAGATCGAGTCATCCCTACATAAAAAAGCCTTCTCTCTTCCTGCAGGTGGGCATCTCCAGACGGAATTGGTTCTCTAATTAATTGTTCGGGAAGAGGGATACGATCAACTCGATTCCGTGTAGGGAATCGATCATTAACCAAATTCACCATAAAAACCACCTTAAATTCCAATCCCTTGGCCGAATGAAAGGTTAAAATATTCACCGCCTCGTTATCCACCCAATCAATTTCTGAAGCCAGGGGCGATTCTCCCTGACTAATCACAAAGTTAAGATACTCCACAAAATCTCCTACCAGACTTTCCGGATTTTGAGCTTCAAAAGCTCTTATCTTGTCAAAAAATTTGGAAATATTATTTATCTGGCGCTGATGCCGCGCGCTCTTAGCCTCGCGATAAAACTTCAGCAGGCCGGCATCCTTTAGGAAAAAATAAAGGATCTGCCCCGGCCCTTCTTTGGCCATCAACTTAAGGTGCCGATTAATCATCTGGATCAATTTGCGGCACCTTGCCTGCGCTTTACCGCCCAGACCTTCAATTTCCGAACTCTTCTCCAAAGCCCTAAACAAACTCAGATTTTGGCGCCGTGCATAACTTCTAATCAGCGCCAAATCGCGGGCGTCAAATTTCAACCACTCCATACTTAAAACCCGATACAGGGCAATGTCATCACCAATATCGTCAAGAACTCTAAAATAGGCAATTAAATCTTTAATCTCCGGCTGATGATACAACTGGCCAGGACCAAGAAATTGATAGGGGATCCCCAGACGGCTCAAAGCCTGAATAAACGGCAGTGCGTGATTGTTGGCCCTCACCAACAGCGCACAATCTCTAAAACTAATCCCCGGATTTTCCTCTACCAGACGCTTAATTTCACCAGCCACCTCCTCTGCCTCATCCTCCACCCTCTCCTTCCAGATAATTCTTGGTTTTTCCCCTTTTCTCCGCCCAACCGACACCAACCGCTTATCTATTTTTTCCTGAACCTCCAAGCGGTTGGGATTGTTATGCTGAATAAAATTATAGGCATAGTCAATAAGAACCTGAGGAGAACGGTAATTCTTAACCAAGGTGACAATTTGGGCGCCGGGGAAATTTTTCTTAAAATTTAAAACATTGTAAACTGCCGCTCCCCGCCACCGATAAATACTCTGGTCGTCATCACAGACCACGGTTATATTGCCGGAAGGGCCGGCCAAAAAACCAGCCAGCTCGTTCTGAGCAAAGTTGGTGTCCTGAAATTCGTCTATTAAAATATATTTAAAACGCTCTCGGTAACGAGCAAGAATCGGCGGCCTTTTTTTAAACAAATCAAGAGTATAAAAAATTAAATCGGCAAAATCCATAACCCCTTCCTTTATTTTTAATTCCTGATATTTTTTATAGGCGCCGGCAAGCTCGTTGCTCATTTCCCATTCCTCGTCATCGGTTTCCAAACCCCGATTACCAATCCCCGACTTTTCGGCACCAAATTCCAAATATTCCTCCGGCGCCACGACCTCGTCTCTTAGGCGGCTAAAATGAGTAATGAGATCGGAAATAAACTTGGTGGGATTACCCAGAGGGCGATAATACTTTAGATCAAATTCAAAGAGGCGATTTTTAACAAAAAGATAGCTTTCGGCTTCGCTTAATATGCGAAAGGCCGGATCCAACCCCAGATGCAGGGCCTCAGCCCGCAGAACCTTCTCACAAAAAGAATGAAATGTAGAAATCCAAGTCTGGATATAACCAATAGGCAAAGCAACATCTACACGCTCTTCCATCTCGGCGGCGGCTTTTTCGGTGAAAGTTAAAGCCAGAATCTCAGAAGGCTTTGCCTTCCCTTGTTCTATCAACCACTTAATGCGCTCGGTAATCACCGTGGTCTTGCCGGTTCCTGCTCCGGCAATAATCAGCAAGGGGCCTTCGGGGTGAGTTACCGCCTTAAGTTGTTCAGCATTAAGTCTGAAATTAGACATCCGGCCTGATTATACCAGCAAGGCCCCATAAAAACTAATTCCGCACCATCTATGGTGCGGAACTAGCTGCGTTTTCGTGGTTAGCATTCTCACCTAAACATTCAAAAAACAACCTCCACAAAAACGCACTAACCCTGTTCTACACAGGTTTACTTAACCATATCCTTAAGAGCGGTACCTGCTCTAAAGGCTGGTGTATTCTGAGCCGGAATGTGCAGAGGCTCACCAGTCTGAGGATTCCTCCCCATTCGGGCCGCACGCCGGCGGACCAAGAAGGTTCCAAAACCGGTTACGGTAACCTTATCACCTCGCGCCAGCGATTCACCAATTATTTCAATCATGGCATTCACGGCGTCACTGGCCGCTTTCTTAGTTAAATCTGCGCGACTGGCCACCTCTTCAATTAGATCTGTTTTGGTCATCGTTTCTCACCCCCTTAACGAAAACCGAAAAAAGCCAGCCGAAGACTGCGCCTTTTTCGTTGTCCAAACTTAGCCCTGCAGCTTTCCGCCAAGGGCAGACCCACAGGGCAATTTAACCTTCAACCCAACTAACCATTGCCTCACAGGGCACATCCAAAAGGCTTTCCTGAAACAGACGGAAAAATAACCATCGACATTCTCAAAAAATTGATCAAGGGGAAAAGAGTACCGGATTGTGGAACTAGAGGGCTTCTCATCTCCAAAACGATGACCACACTTTTATATCAAATAATTATCTCCCTTGTCAAGAGTTTTGCTTTAACCATCAGTATTCTAATCCGTCTCCGCGGTGGCATACGCCGCAGCCCTTGTTTCCCGTATCACATTTACCTTTATCTGACCAGGAAAATTCTTCAATTCACGATGGATTTTAAGTGAAATTTCATGCGCCAAATTGACCATCTCGCTCTCCAAAATTTCCTCCGGTCTAACAATAACCCGCACTTCCCTGCCGGCCGAGATAGCATAGGCATCCTCAACCCCGGGGAAAGATTTGGCAATGTTTTCCAATTCTTTAACACGGTTAAGATAGGCATCATAATCTTCCTGTCGGGCTCCGGGCCGCGCCCCAGAAATTGTATCCGCCAAATAGACAATAATCGCCTCCTGATTAGGGAAATTGCCAGTGTGATGACCCTCAAAAGTTTTAACAACTTCTTCAGAAATTCCATAACGGCGGGCAATCTCCGCCCCCACCTGATCGTGCGGCCCCTCCACCTCGGCGGAAACCGCCTTGCCGATATCGTGAAGCAGGCAGGCCTTTTTAACTAACTCCACATCGGCCTTTAATTCTGCGGCCAAAACCCTGCCAATATTCACCACCTCAAGGGTATGCTCTACCATATTCTGACCATAAGAGGTGCGGAACTTAAAACGCCCCAAGAGATTAATAATGTCCACCGGTAAATCCACCACCCCGGCGCGAAAGGCCAAGTCTTCTCCCGCTTCCCAGATTATTCCGTCAATTTCCTCTTTAACCTTCTTCACCACTTCTTCTATACGCGAAGGTTGAATGCGCCCATCGGCCACCAACCGCTCTAGAGCAATGCGGGCTACTTCCCGCCGCACCGGATCAAAAGAGGACACGGTAACAATTCGGGGAGTATCATCAATAACGAGATTAACGCCACAGGCTGCTTCCAGAGCCTTAATGTTTCTCCCTTCCTTACCAATAATCCTTCCCTTCATTTCCTCATCGGGCAATTTAACTGTGGAAGTGGTCACCTCCGCCACATGTTCTGTGGCCACCCTTTGCAAAGATGACAAAAGAAGCTCTCTTGCCTTCTTATCCGACTCCTGTCCGAGCTGCTCTTCCATTTTGCGAATCCTTAACGCCTTCTCTTCCACAAGATCTTTATCCAACTCAGCCAAAAGAAGCTCTTTGGCCTCCTCACAGCTTATCCCCGAAAGGCGTTCAAGTTTTTGGCGATACTGCTTTTTTAGTTCATCAAGACTATTCTCTTTTGTGCTTTTTTGGTTCAAGTCCATAGATTACCAAGTCTTACATTTTTTCAATTTAGGCCTGCGGCAACAAACACCGAAATTTATTTTACTCTTCATTCGCCAATCTCTCAACCACTTTCTGGACAACCTCATACCCAAACCCCCTGCCGACAAGATACCTTTTTATCTTCTGCCTTAAAGTAAAGGCATTCTTCTGCCCTCTGCCCAATAGAAGGGAATATTTCTTCTGCGCCAACTGCCAGGCGGCTTCTTCTTCCCGGCCCTCTTTTAGAGAATCCAAAAGTTCGTCAATTACTTCCAAAGCCAGTCCTTTTCTCTTAAGCTCGGAACGGATAAACCACCTTCCCTTAGGCTTTCTCGCCTTCTGCCGCTGATCAATCCACCATCGACCAAATGCCCGATCATCCACCAACCTCAATTCCCTCAAGCGGTCAATAACTTCTCTTAAAACAACTTCTTTCTCCTCAGGAGACGAAAAACCATAGTCTCTTTTAAAAGTCCTTTTCTTTAAATAGTCGGCAATTTCCTTTTCCGATCTAGGGCGATACTCCAAAAAACTCAAGGCTACTTCCAATAATTTGTCCTTCCTCCCCGCACGCACCAAATTACTTACTTCCTCGCCAGACAGCTCCTGACCCACTTTCAACTTCCATCTCGCCGCCGTGATCCCGCTTAAACCAACCACAAAATGGCCATCAAGGTAAACGCTATAGCGAGACGGATTCCTCTTTTGCTGTTTAATGGCAGTTATCTTAGGCAGGGATATAAAAACAAAAGAACAGAAAACTCCTTTTTTTATGTTCAGCTGTTCTTATGTTTCTGCGTTCTTGTTCTTTTTACGTCTCTTACTTGGGTTCCATATTAGGGAAGGCTTTTTGGAGAATCAGAGCTTTAATTTTCTCTGCCAAATCCGGGTTGCCCTTAAGAAACGCACGGGCCGCTTCTTTTCCTTGCCCCAGCCTTTCCTTACCAAAAGAAAACCAAGCCCCGGCCTTTTCAACTATTCCCAAATCCACTCCCGTATCAATGAGACTGCCTTCCTTGGAAATCCCTTCGTTAAAAATAATATCAAACTCGGTTGACTTAAACGGCGGGGCCACCTTATTTTTCACCACCCTAACTCGTGTCCGCGCCCCCAACACATTATCACCTTCCTTTAAAGACCCAATCTTTCTTATATCCAACCTGATAGAAGAATAAAATTTAAGCGCCCGGCCGCCGGGGGTAACCTCGGGATTGCCAAACATAACTCCAATTTTCATCCGCAATTGGTTAAGAAAGAGAGTTGTCGTTTTAGATTTACTAATAGCGCCGGCCAATTTACGCAAAGCCTGGGACATCAAACGCGCCTGCAGCCCAATATGCTGATCGCCCATCTCGCCTTCAATTTCCGCCTGGGGAACCAGAGCGGCCACCGAATCCACGACAACCAGATCAATTCCGCCGGATCTTACCAGTGTTTCCACAATTTCCAAAGCCTGCTCCCCCGAATCGGGTTGAGATAATAAGAGTTCATCAATGTTGACTCCGAGACTCTGTGAATACTGAGGGTCCAGTGCGTGCTCGGCGTCCACAAAGGCCACAATTCCCCCCTGCTTTTGAGCTTCTGCGGCCACATGCAGGGCCAAGGTAGTTTTACCCGAGGATTCTGGACCGAAAATTTCCACAATACGGCCGCGGGGAATACCCCCTACACCCAAAGCAATATCCAAGCCAATGCAGCCGGTGGGAATAACTGCAACATCGTCAGCCGCCCTGCGGTCGCCCAGCTTCATAATTGCCCCTTTGCCAAATTGCTTTTCCACCTGCTCTATTGCCAGCTTTACTGCCTCAGACTTGTCATTTTTAGGCATACGGGTATGATACCACAAAAAGGACGCCAAGGTGAAGCTCCACCGATAGGGAAACGGCGGCTTCTCCAAGGTGTTATATAATAGAGCGGAGATGAAAGATAAAGAAACAAAACAGAAGAAGCTGACTATTTTCTGCGATGGGGGAGCCAGGGGAAATCCCGGACCTGGAGCCATCGGTATTGCCATCTACCATCAAGGAAACCTAGTTAAAAGCATTAGCAAATTTATAGGCCGCCTGGTAACCAATAACCAGGCAGAATATCAGGCCATTATTGAATCGCTTAACCAAGCTGAAAAGCTCCGCGCGACCCACATTCACCTCAAAATAGATTCACAGCTGGCCCAGAGGCAGCTGACCGGCCAATATAAGGTCAAAAATGCCGGAATAAAGGTCCTCTGGGAGAAAGCCAATCGGTTAATTAATAACTTTCAAGAGGTCACCCTTGAGCATATCCCGCGTGAAAAAAACAAAGAGGCCGATAAATTGGTTAATGAAGCCCTGTGTCATCTAGAGAAAGGCTCTAGATAAAGGCCGCACGTAGCCCAGAACTCCAATCCGCAGCTTTCCAAGCGGCAGCACAGGCAACTGACAAACAAGAACCATCTTTGCCGCAACCTGCATTTTTGGAACCAGGATTGCCCTCGGCAAGACAAATTATTAAAACTCGTAAAACTTCAGTAGACAATGTGTTATCATGAAGGCACCGACCTCCTTCGGTATAAGCAAACGCAATCCGACACTGCCTCAGATAAGTTTGCTCATTAACCATGCTGGCAAAAATTTATTCCGGAACAATGCTGGGATTACAGGGAAAACCGGTCGAGGTGGAAGTAGATTTGGCCAAAAAAGGATTTCCCTCCTTTAAAATCGTCGGCCTCCCTGACAAGGCTGTTAACGAAGCCCGAGATCGGGTCCGCAGCGCCCTGCTTAACTCCAACATTGATTTCCCCAAATACCGCCTGACCGTAAACCTAGCACCGGCCAACCTTCCCAAGGAAGGCAGTGCCTTTGATCTTCCTATTGCCGTCGGCATTATGCTCGCTTCCGGACAGCTCCCCCCGACCCAAGAATTAAAAAAAAGCATTTTTGTCGGCGAACTGTCATTGGAAGGATGCCTGAGAAAAACCGCCGGTATTCTCCCTCTCACTCTCTGGGCGAAAAGCAGAGGCTTCAAGCAGATTTTCCTTCCCGCCGTCAACGCCAAAGAAGCTTCCATTGTTAAAGGGATTAACATCCTGCCCCTAGAAACATTGGCTCAACTCGTTTACCATTTTCAGGCATTAAAAACAATCTCTCCTCATCCACCCACGGAAATTAAGGATCTTATTGAACAGCCTTCCTCCAAAATAGATTTTGATAGTATTAAAGGGCAGGAGCAGGCCAAAAGGGCTCTAATTATTGCCGCGGCCGGAGGCCATAATGTTTTCATGATCGGACCGCCGGGCAGCGGCAAAACCCTGCTGGCCCGCGCTCTGCCATCAATTCTGCCGCGGCTAACGGAGGACGAGGCCCTGGAAGTTACGCAAATCTACTCCATCTCCGGCAACCTTCCCTCCCGCAAATCGCTCATCACCCGGCGTCCTTTTCGCTCTCCGCATCACACCACCTCCCGTATCGGGCTGATTGGCGGAGGAAGCAAACCCCAGCCCGGTGAAATTTCCCTGGCCCATCGCGGGGTTCTATTTTTAGATGAATTTCCAGAGTATGCCCGACATGTACTGGAAAGCCTGCGCCAGCCAATGGAAGATGGAGAGGTGACCATCAGCCGCGCCGCCGCCTCGCTGACTTTCCCGGCCAAATTCATGCTGGTTGCCGCCGCCAATCCCTGCCCCTGCGGCTACCTAAACAGCAAACAAAAAAAATGCAGCTGCCTGCCGGCGCAGATCAACAGATACCAAAAAAGAATCAGCGGCCCTATTCTGGACCGTATTGACATTCATCTTCATGTGCCGGAGGTGGCCTCTCAAAAGATCCTTCCTTCAAAAAGAAAAATAACCGCCTCCGAAGGCCTAACCACCAAAAAGGCTCGCACTCTAGTACAGAAGGCCCGCGATGTTCAGTTTATGCGATTTAAAGATTATCCTCACCTTACCTGCAACGCCGAAATAGGCCCCAAAGAAATTGAACGTTTTTGTCAACTAGAAGACAGTGCCCGTCAGCTTTTACAGCAAGCCTATACCCGATATCATCTTACCGCCCGGGGATATCACAAGGTAATTAAAGTAGCCCGAACTATTGCCGATCTCAGCCAAGATAAACTGATCAGCGCCGATGCCGTCAGCGAAGCCCTGCGGTACCGGCGGAGAGAATGGAGCATTTAATGCGCCTGGGTGTTGATTAAGGCAAGCCAAATACGATAATATGGATAATATGTCCAAACAGCCGCTACCCACAGAGATTCAACTTCTTCCAGAAAGGGAACTCGCACAAAGAAAAGCTCTCACCAGGCGCATTCACCAAATCTCCCTAACTCTCATTGGTTTAGTTCTCTGTCTCCAAGCGGCCTGCATTGCGGCTCTCCTTGCCAGAAATTCCTACGAAAAGACCCTTTTTACCGCCAAAACCAACCTCGATCAATCGTTAACCAAACTGGAAAGACACCAAGATTCAGAAGACAGCTTCACTAGACTGGCGCAAAACACCTCCCTGCTAAAAACGCTAAATGCAAGCACCACCCGCCCCACGCTAATTCTCGACTTAATAGAAAAAGCAATCCCGGCCAACGTCTCTTTGGAATCTATTCTCTACAGCGATTTCCTGACCATCACCGGCACCACCGAAAGCTACGCTTCAATTATCTACTTTATTAACAATCTGGAAAACAATCCCTTAGTTCAAGAAGCCAGCCTAAGCAAGGTGGCCCGCAGCCAGCCCGGTGTACCCATTGACTTTGGTATTAATGTGAAGTTCTAAACATGGCCGAAAAACTTCTCTCTCTAAACAAAAGACATCTCAAAAGAATCAGCTCCTCTCTGGCAGGCATCACCTGCTTAATCCTCATCTTCTTTCTCTTAATCACGGTAGTTCTCTATCCAACCACCCGGCGTGTACTTAGGCTTAGACATTTAATCGCTAAGACCCAAGAAGAAAATCAGCAAATAAAAACCAAAATAGAAAATATTAAAAAAGCCGAAGCTCAATTTCCAAACTACCAAACCCTCATTACCTCCGCCCTGGAAAAGCTGCCCAACGAGCCCCGTCCGCTGAACCTCACACATCAGCTGGTGGATACGGCCGCCAAAAACGCACTTTCATTAGACACGGTGCGTTACTTCCCCAGCCAACTCAACAGGAAAGAAAAACAATTTCCTTCTTCTTTATCCGAGCTCTTATTCACGGTTGATGGAAGCGGTTCCTACTCTAATATAAAGTCGTACCTCAAAGATCTGGAAAAGGGGGAGCGCAAAATTGTTATCCGGTCCCTCGTCTTAAAAAAAGAAGAATCTTCCGCCAATCTAGGATTTGAAATCCAGGGGTCGGCTTTTTGGCAAAAGTCAGCCCCCAGCCTTTAATGAAAGTAAAAGACACCCTTTTAATCAAATTATTATATCTCGTGGTTTTCCTCCTCTTTTTTATCATCGGCGGCCTCTGGCTCTGGCAATCCTTTCTGCTTAAAACTTATACCATCGATCATCTTAAAACCCCTACCCCCAAGCAATTGCAAAGATTTAGTTTTAAACCCGACCCCGAAGTATTAAAGGAGCTCAACACAGAAGATGTAAATTGAAGCTTCGCCGGCTAACCTATTTTGCACCAGGTCAGAAATAGAAGAAATAGAAGGAAAACAGTTAAAAGACCAGTTTTAAGCAAATCCTTTTTTAAAAACGCCGCCTCCCCAGCCGGCAAAACAGCCGGCTCTAATTTTCCCTCGGCGGCAACGTTAGCCTCCCTAGGCGCATCCTCGCCTTTAAGTCTCCTTATCTCATCAGTTAACTGTCTAACTTTTTCTTTGAGAAAAACGTTTTCCTTATATAAATTCTTTTTTTTCTTGCCCATATTATTCGTTTTCCCTAACTATAAGGTCAATTTTTATCCTGTTGCTTCGATGCGGCAAAATTTGCAGAAAATAGGGCAGGCGGGGCCAAAGGCTAATCTGATATCCGTTTATACCCTTTAGGCCTCGCAAAACCGCCTCCGCCCGCGAAGGCTTTAGTCCCCTTAGGGAATTGGCGATTTCCTGCCGGTTAAACTTCGGAACCACCATGGCCTTTATGGTACCGCTTAGAAACAATTTGTCCGGCTCTTCCACCTTTAAAAACTCAATACGGACACTCGTCTTGTCCAGAGAAAGCTCAAAACCTTCAGGAACATTTCTGTTCAGCAGGGCGGTTAACAGTTCTCTCGCCTGGGAGCGGCTAAAGACAACCGCCTTAGAAGAAACCGTCACCGTGACCATGAAACTTTTGGTCTCTGCGCCCACGGGACTGCTGAACTGAGTTTTAAGAACCGCATCCTTAATACTCTCCTCCAACAACTGCTGATCACCCACCAGCCGGCTTTTAATATCATCTTTGTTTTTAGCCGCAATTTCCGCGGCAATCTCTTCCTGAGCCTGAGACTGGTCTTTTGCAGAAATCACGGTGACCTCAGTGGTGGAACCGCCGGAAAAATCAGCCTCACCTATCGCGTAAACTTTTCCCGGATCATAATCATCTACCGTAAAGTTTGTCCCCGCCGGCAGATTATAATCGGCCCCGATATTCTCGGCAACTACGGAAACATTTTCCACCGTGCCCCGAATATGCTCTTCGGTAAAAGCACTCACCACTTTAATTGTTTTGGGCGGCACCTCTACTGCCTGCTGCAGGATAAAGTTCAAATCTCCCGAACTAATTTTAACCCCCGAGTCTAGAGAAATACCCACCGTAGTATTATTGGCGACGGTCACCGTACCCGCGGCTTTCTCTCCGGTAAGTTTGACTCCGGTGGCATTAGCCTCCCTGCTCTGGCTGTTTTTTACTTCCACCACCTCGCCGGGGATTATCAAATTCTCAACATCCACTTGTGTTACCGTAGGATTTACCGTAAAAGATTCCTGGCGGCTGACCTCCGTTTCTTCAACATATAAACTTACCGTCGCCCGAGGGAGATAGAAATAAACAAAGGCCACCGCCCCTCCAAAAAAAAGAAAGAACATCCCGGCAATGAGCAGGGTGAGTTTAAGGCCTGAAGAAAACCGATGGCGAGATTTCCCCTTTTTTACAACTTTCTCCGAAAGCGGAGGATTTTCCCGTTCTTCAGCCTGCTCACTCCTAACGCTGACTTTTTTTCCCCATCTTTTCGCCATACGGCTAATAAGGTCCTTATTAACCGGCGACTGAAAAACCGGCGAATCTGGACCAGCCCGAATGGTTATCTCCGAGTCCTCTTCATTTTTAATTCTTTCCAAAATTAAGGCTAAATTGTCAAAAGAATCAAAAGTTAACTCTTTCATATCTGTCTCATTGCCGCCCCCACCAGCGGCAGAAAGTTCGGCTCTTTTAGCTTGTCAGCTTTGCCCTCCAAATCAACCAAATCCAATAAGCTAACAAACTGCGGCTTGGGAAAAGTGCCGAACGACAATCTTTTAGTCCAGGGATAGGCAATAAACGCCGATTTTAGATTGGCCGTCTTAGCCCCGCCCCCGATAATAAACATCGTTTCGGGCAAAGAGCCGGCAACAACCGAGCCTTCTGCTTCCAACATCCGTCGCAGAACCTCCTCGATTCCCGCCAGTAAAATCTCCCTCCAGCCGATAAATTCCAGATCTATCTGTCTTTGCTTATCTTCATCAAGTCCGCCCGAGCCGGCCGACAACTTTAACCTTTCCGCCTGATCGTACCCCAGATCAAAACGCCGCATTAACCTCCAGGTTAGATGATAGCCGCCCCAATTCACACACCCCCCCCCACTCATTGCTCCTTCTTTAAACACGGCAACCTCGGTAATTTTCCCCCCAAGATCAACGACTATTCCCCGTCCGAACTTTTCCCGCAAAAGAGAAGCCGCCGCCATCGTTGGACTTTGAAAGCCTACCATTTCCAAATCCAGCACCTGACTCAGCCGCGTCAAGACCTTAAATTCTTTCTGCAAACAAAACAGGTCAAGAAGAGAAATTTTTAACTCTTTTCCGGTAAAGCCGACTGGAGAATCCATCTTTTTCCCGTCAAGTTGATACTCCAAAGCCCGCTCTCCCAAATGATAAAGCTGTGATGCGTCAACCCCATAAATGGCCGCCGCCTTTTTATAAACTTCAGGCTCAATTTTCTCTTTAACCTTTTCAAAAATCTTATCCAATTCTCTCTCGGTTAGAAGAGAAGCCTCGTCGCGGCGCGCCAGTCTCACCTTGGTTTGGACACTTCTTATTTTGCCCGCGCTCAACAAAATTGTCTCCCTGGGTGACACACCCGCCTGCAGGCTCGCCTGCTCTATTGCCAGGGAGCAACTTTCAATTACCGCATCCATATGGGTAATTAGACAACCGTGAAAACTGGTGTGGCCATGCACCTGACGGGCTGCTCCCAAAACCTTGAGCCGCCCCTCTTTCTGGGGCAAAAAGATAGCCGCCTTTACCTCTACCGTACCAATATCCAACACGAGAAAAGGCCGCATCTTAGAACGGCGAAATAATTTTGAAAAATTAGGCAGTTTCATGTTAAACAGCTACCAAATCTCAAATGTCAAAACTCAAAACCGCAACCTAAAGCCCAAAAACTGATGAGATTTTAGATATGGATTTTACATTTGAGCTTTGAGTTTTGAGTTCCTTATATTTTGTAATTTGTATACAATTACTAGAACTAAAAAATGCGATCGGCAAAATCTACGAAACCTTAGTCAATCAGTTTCTCTCCAGGACAGCCTTAATTCTCCGCACTCCCTTTCCCACACTTTCTTCCTTAACAATTTTAAAGCGCCCCAGTTCGGCGGTGTTTGCAACATGCGGCCCGCCGCAAAGCTCTTTAGAATAATCACCAATTTCATACATGGTCACCTCGTCTACCTGTTTGTATTTTTCGCGAAACAGGGCAATGGCTCCTTCCTTAACAGCCTGGTGATAAGAGGTTTTCTTTTTAATTACCGGAAGCTGCCGGTCAATTTTCTCATTGACAATAGCTTCCACCGCACTTAATTCTTGGGGAGTTAACTTACGGTCAAAGGTAAAATCAAATCGCAGCCGTTCCGGAGTTAAACTCTGTCCGGCCTGCCTTATCTCCTCTCCCAAAACATCTCTTAATGCCTGGTGAAGCAGATGGGTAGCTGTATGCAAAGGCGCTATCTGCTCCGGCGGATATTCACCCACCTTGCCGAACTTACCCTCGGCCCCCCTGCGAGACAGCTCCTGGTGCTTCTTAAAGGCCTCCTGATAGCCCTTTTGGTCAATTTTAATGCCAAAATTTTCCGCAAAATCCTTTTGCGTATCAAAAGGCAAACCGTAAGTAGATTCCAAATCAAAAACTAACTCACCCGGCAAAACCTGCTCCTCACCCTTTTCGGTCTCGCCCAGCAAGTCTATTTTCTCCCGTAAAATATTTAACCCCTTCTTAAGCGTTTTAAGAAAAGATTGATACTCTTCCTGCATAATCTGCACAATTTTTGGATTTTCCACCTCCGGGTAGAACTCGGCGTAGATACCGGCCATTACCGGGCTTAATCTTTGAAACAAGCCAATCTGATCTATTTTAAAAAGGACTCCGTGAGTCATCGCCCGCCTCAGCAAGCGGCGTAAAACATATCCCTCCTGCTTATTGGAGGGAACCACCCCGTCGGCAATAAGGAAAAATGCGGCTCTTAAATGGTCGGAAATAATCCTCACCGAAGCCATCTGACGCGGAGAAAGCTGTGAGAGGTTTAGTCCCGAAGCCACCTCGGTCACAATGGGGGAAAAAAGATCGGTCTCATAATTTGAATCCCGTCCCTGCAAAACCGCCGCCAACCTCTCCAGCCCCGCACCGGTGTCTACACTTAGAAAAGGCAAATCATCAAATTCGGTCTCGCTTTTTCTAAAATACTGCATAAAAACACCCGCATTCCAAATTTCGTAAAACCGGCCGCAACTGCAGGTAGGATTACAATTAGGGCCGCAAGAATATTCCTCGCCGCGGTCATACAGAACCTCAGTACAGGGACCGCAAGGCCCCGTAGGCCCGGAAACCCAAAGATTATCCTCAGCTGGAAGCCTAAGGATATGGTCTTTCAAGACACCCAGCGATTCCCAATATTTGGCCGTTTCGTCATCCGCCGGCAAATAATCATTGCCGGCAAAAACGGTTACATACAATCTTTGCGGATCAAAACCAAAACCTTGAGAAGAAGTTAAAAGCTCCCAGGCCAGCCTCACAGCCGTCTCCTTGCCGTAATCGCCAATTGACCAGCTTCCCAACATTTCAAAAAAGGTGTGGTGATGAGGGTCGCCGACGCTCTCCAGATCCTCGGTACGAAGGCACTTTTGAATATCGGTTAAGCGGGGATGGGGCGGTTTCTCCTCTCCGGTAAAGTAGGGCTTTATCGCCGCCATGCCGGAGTTGATAAAGAGGAGGGTTGGGTCCCCCCTGGCCACTAAATTAGCCGACGGGATCTGCAAATGATCGTTTTTAACAAAAAAATTAATAAATCGCCGTCGAATTTCTATATGCGTCATTCTCTGGGGACAATCCAGTTTAGCTGGATACTGCCCGAAATTGAACCGAAGGCCATCAGTCTGCGGCGGACAAGGATATCATGGCCGAGACATATCACTGCACCCTACTTGTAACAGCAGACTCCTGCCGTGTACCGAATAGTACTGCACTTAGTCCGCAATCTTAAGCGCGCAACAAGCCGAGCTTGTAATTCAACGATAAAATAGAGGTTGCCCCCTGAAAAAGGTAAATCCGTAAAATGTCAAATTAAAAATGCCCAATGTCAAACCAAACCCAAATGACAGATTTCAAACAATATCTAAGTGACAATTTTCCAAATTCTAAACATGGGAAAGTTTTGGTCACTTGAATTCTGAATTCTGAATTCTGGATTCTGACTCCGCACTTTTTGGATTCAGACTTGCCTCGGCAATTTTCAATTTCCATGCCGCAGACAGACATCTATTTCCAGCCAGGAACGCAAAGTGAAAAATTGCAGATTAAAATTAAGAAATTTTCAGATGTTCCAAAAACCATTCACCTACGCCCTTGCTGGCGCGGTTTTCCGATTCATGGGTAGAACTTGCAAAAGCTAATTAAACTTATATTCCCTTGAAAAATCGGCGTTTTTTCTTGGAGCGGGCAGGAGCCTTGGCAGTGCCGGCTTTAGCCAAAGACTTCTTTTTCGGAGAAACTGTTTTCTTTTCCTTTACCTCCTTTTTCTCATTTCCAGATTTCATTACCTCTTCCAGAGTCTGGGATATCTTCTCCCAGGTATCTTTTAAATTCACCTTAAGATCCTGAGAGTTTTCCATCGCCTTTTTGGCCTCCTTCTTTAGTTTTGCACTTTTCTTCTTCAGCTTAAGGCGCAGGTCCCTTCCTTTCTGCGGCGCATAAAGCAGTGCCGCCACAGCCCCAACACTACCGCCAATTAAAGCTCCCAAGACAAAGCTTCTCATTTTTGAACCTCGGGTTGTCTTTGACATATCTGTTTAGAAACGAGAAACGGTCACTCTTCCTCTCCGCCCTTAAAAAAATCAAAAACCTTTTTGACCACCGCCGCCAGAGTAATCGCCCCTTTCATTCTCTGAGCCAATTCTTCAACCTGGCTCACGCCGGAAGCGATATTATTGGAAATATTCTGTGCGCAGTCTAAAACCAAGCCAAGTTTCTTGAGATTTTGCCGGGCCTCGCGGATTAAAAGATAGATTTGGATACCAATCATCACCAAGGTGGTACCCAAAAGGAGGATCATAATAATGAGCAGTGTCTGGACAGTGCTTTCCATAAGGACTCAATAAGGCTTGGAAAATAAGCACCGGCGCTCTATTTTCCAAATAGGCCGGAATTGAGACCCGAACCACCCAACCCCGGCTCTCCCGTCAATGGAGGTCAGGGCTAATCTGGTGCGGGGCAGTTTAACAAGTTTACTCTAGCACAACCTCCAAACCCGGGTCAAGGTTCAGCATTGACCACCTCCACGCGCCTTATCACCGACGTCTCTCTGCCGGCCTTATTACGGGCGACAACGGTTATAGAATTGCCGCCCGAACTAAGACCAACCGCCACATTAAAAGAACCGTCGGCATCCACTTCTGCCGGCTGGCCGTTAATTAAAACTTCAGTACCGGGGTCGGTTTGACCGGACACTTCCACA
>MZGJ01000019.1 GCA_002084955.1 candidate division CPR3 bacterium 4484_211
ACGGGAATAATTGACTACAAGCAACTAAGAAAGGTTAATCCAGAAACAGCCCGTCTAGCCGTGCTGGAGTATCTCAAGACTAACCATCACAACGTGAGTGATGCAGCAAGAAATTATTTCAACAACGCAGTTAAGAGAAAACTTTCCCGCCATTGCCGCCAAGCTTATGCAAGGTAAGGAGTTTCTCCTATTAAGACGCTCAACGCCCCTAGCCATACTTAAACCTCTTGCTACTAAAGCCCCGCAAGAAAAAAAATGCAGCATGGCTCAAATGTTAGCCAGCCCCAAAAAGAAATGGCTGATACACACCAAAAAATCAGCCGTTCAGCTAGTTAGAGAAGAAAGAAATGAGTAATCCCCTAACTATAGATTCTTCAGTTTATATAGCCGCTCTAAATTCAGGCGGCGACTTTCATAAGGAATCTAGTATATAAACCAAATCTGCCGCCGCTATACTTGGCTTGGTAAAAGCATTATAGCGGGGGCACATAAGACAGAAAAAGGGTCACTAAAATGTACATTTAACTTGACAGTTAAAGCCGGCCTTGCTAAAATGCGGCCATCATGACCAATGGATTCTCTCTCCAAAATACCATCACTGTTACCGACGCTCGGAGCAAGTTAGGGAAGCTGGTTAGTAAAGTACAAAACCAGCAGACATATTTGTTAACCAAAAGGGGTTATCCCAAAGCTGTTCTGGTTGATGTTAACTACTGGGAGCAGGTACTTGGAAAACTACATAAACTTTATCAATCCACATTTGTTGACCCAAAATTGATAAAGTACACCCGGGAATTCAGCCGAAAGGAGATTGAGCAGTGGGCCAAAAAAGACAAACCATAAACCGCCTCCCCACCGTTTTTATTGATTCCAGCGTTTTCTTTACCGCCGTTAACTCCCCTACCGGGGGTTCGTCAAAGGTCTTTAGTCTAAGCCGTGAGAAATTCTACCTAATCACCTCCAAGGTTGTTTTAGCCGAAACCGAACGAAACATTAGAAAAAAACTCTTGTCCTTCCATCTCGACCGTTTTTTTATGCTGGTTAATAAGCTGGAAGTCCTAGAACAGCTGCCCAACGAGAAACTCATCAAGAAAGCAGAACAGGCAATTGTTAAAAAAGACGCCGTTATCTTGAGCGAGGCCAAACAGGCTCAAGCGGATTATCTTCTTACACTTGACATTAAACATTTTAAAACCAAAAAAGCCAAAAAGTTTGTCATGCCGACCCAAATAGTCACCCCCAAAGAATTGTTACAATAAAAAGCCACATGCAAAACTTTATAAACCGGCTGGAAACAATTAAAAAGTTTCGCGCAACCGCCGACACTATTATCGCTGCCACCACCTATGAGCACCACAGCTGTCTAATCAGCTGGGACAAATCGCTCCTTAAGCAAACAAAGAAAGCACTCCCTTCTTTTACTCCCACAGAATACTTACAAAACCCTGCAGACAGCAAAGCAATACCCTAAAACAAGGCCGCTATATAAACCAAACCCAATTCTTGACAATTTTGTACATTGCGTGTAAAATTCACAATGTAATGGACGGTCCCCGCATATCAGCCACAGATTTAAAGAAAAACGTCTCTCAAGTTCTAAGCGAGGTTTATTTTCACAAGAAACCAACCATTGTTGAACGGTATGGAAAAGCTATTGTAAAAATAGTGCCTATCACCAGCAAGGCAAAAGAGAAAGCTCCTCTAAAAGAAGTCTTAAACGCCTACTACGGCGCTCTTCCCTCTTTTCCGCCAGCCGCCAAAGCTAGAAAGTTCCGCAAAAGAAGCCTCTCCCTGTGAAATACCTAGCCGACACCGACATTATCATTAAGCATCTAAGAGGAAAGCATCGTCTTAGCGAAGCAAAAGTCGCCGCAGGCATGGCGGTTAGTATAATTACGGTAGGAGAACTTCTGTATGGTGCGCATAAATCAGTTCAACCCCAAAAGTCCCTGCAAACAGTCAACAACTTTTTAACCGATTTATCCATTAAGGTGCTTAATCTTAACCAAGAAATTGTAAATGACTACGCCAAAACAAAAGCCCAACTAGAAAGAGAGGGCCAGCGACTGGATGAATTTGACCTACTAATTGCCTCTACCGCCAAGATACACTCATTAACTCTTCTCACCGACAATCTAAAGCACTTTCAGAGAATCCCGGGTATTAAAATCGCCTAGAACGCTGCCCCGCTTCACCAACTCTCAATAGCGGAACCTAGTTAAACCACATGCAAAACTTTATAAAGCGGCTGGAAACAATTAAAAAGTCTCTTAACATAGAAAGTCTAAAAAAGAAAATTATTGAGATTGAAAAAGAGTCAGAAGCTGCGAGTTTTTGGCAAAACCATGAAAAGGCGGCAGCCAGGATGCGGGAGCTGGCGGAATTGCAGGAAATAGTAGAGAAAATTCGGAATCTAGAAAACAGAATTCAGAATGCAGAAGACAAAAGCCAAAAGCCGGAATTAAAGCATAATTTGGAAAAAGAATTGGAAGAATTGGAGCTTAAAACCTTCCTTGGCGGCAAATATGATAAGAATGGAGCTCTTTTATCCATCCATGCCGGGCAGGGAGGAACCGAGGCCATGGACTGGGCGGCCATGCTTTTAAGAATGTATCTAAAATACTGCACCAACAAGAACTGGAAAACAGAAATTGTTGATGAGGTCCCCGGAGAAGAAGCGGGCATAAAATCGGTTACCGTAGAAATTGATGCCCTCTATGCCTACGGATACTTAAAACACGAACACGGCACACACAGACTGGTGCGCCAGTCGCCTTTTAACGCCGATCATCTACGCCAAACCTCTTTTGCCCTGGTAGAAATTGTTCCCCTAATTGAAGAAACTGCCGACTTAGAAATTAACCCCGGCGACATTGAAGTGGCTACTTTCCGCTCGTCTGGTCCCGGCGGCCAGCATGCCAATAAAACAGAGAGCGCCGTTCGGGCTATTCACAAACCTACCGGCTTAACCGTAAGCGTCTCCTCCAGCCGTTCGCAATTAACCAACAGAAAAACCGCCCTCAACCTTCTGCGCGGCAAACTTTACCAACTGATGCAGGAGCAACAGGTGGAGAAAGTTCAGGAATTAAAGGGAAGATACAAACCGGCGTCGTGGGGAAATCAAATTCGCTCCTACACCCTAGACCCCTATCAGCTGGTTAAAGACCACCGAACCAAGATAGAAATTGGCAACGCACAAAAAGTGCTGGACGGAGATTTAGATAAATTAATTGAAGCAGAAATTAGCTTGCTGGTTTCCTAAGATCTCGCATTTTTGCATTTGTGCCTGACAACCCCCGAAATTTATACTAATATCGGGTATGTATCCCTAGATTATTAGAAAAAACCGTAATTAAAGGAAAGCCCCCGCCGATGCTCTGCTTGGCGAACTTTTAAATACGGCTCCTGCCCAGAAATCTTCCTGGAAAAAACTACGGAAAACGAGATCCGCCTCTTAGGAAAGATTGTAGATAGCTATCTTTTTAAAGACATCCTTTCTTTTCAAACAGTCCGCCAGCCCCAACTAATAAAAGACCCATGCCAAGCCTTGGCTTACCAACTTGGCTCTGAAATAAGTGAAAATAAATTGGCCAACCGATTAAAAGTAGACAGAAAAACAGTGGGCAGGTTTATTGACCTTTTGATAAAAACCTTCGTTATCCTCAAAGTTCCCCCTTCTCAAAAAACCCACGGCGCGAGATTGGCAGAAAATATAGAGTCTAGTTTGCTGACCTGGGAATTAGGAATGCCCTAATCGGCGACTTTAACTCTCTAAATGTACGCGCTGACATTGGCAATCTATGGGGAAAATTTCCTTATCACCGAACGCCTCAAAACTTACGCCAACCAAGGAGCAAGTATAGACTATCGCTTCTGGAAAAGCTGCGGAGGTGGCGGAATAGACTATCTTGAAAGAGAAACTGCCAAAAAGGACTTTAAGGCTTTTGAGTTTAAATATACCCGCGATTACCTAAGTCGAGGAGCCAGAGGGTTTAGCCGGACTTACCAAATGCCCGTAGAAATTGTCAACATGAGCAACTATCATAAATTCCTCAAAATCCAGCCTCTGCCGGCGCGGCTTCCCACTTCACGGGTAACAGCAAACTCTTGCCGTGCACCGAATGGTACTGCACTTAGTCTGTTACTGGGCGCAATAAGCCAAGCCTGTAGTTCAGCGACAAGACAGAGGTCACTCCTCGAAAAGGGCGAATCTGTAAAATGTCAAATTAAAAATGCCAAATACCAAACCAAATCCAAATGACAAATTTCAAACAGTGTCTAAGTTGCAACTTTCCAAATTCCAGACACGGGAAAATTTTGGTTATTTGAATTTTGAATTTGTTTGTAATTTGGTGCTTGGTTATTGTCATGATGACTACAACTGAGTTGAGCACTTTGACTGAGTTGAGCACTTTTAACTCATCCTTGAGGACTTTACAAAAAAATTTGTAAATCTCCTATGCGGCCGCACGTCAAGTTTACAAAACTTGAGTAACGTCTTTATACCAAACGTCTTCAGGCCGATTAAAAATGTAATTGTTTCAACAATAGAGGCCGGCGAAAGGATAGTTTTGAGCCCTTCTTATCACGCGGTGTTTATGGAAAACAACCCCTAAATTAATGTCTTTAAAAAATTGCCGCCCCCAATTTTGAAACAGTTACGCACAAATAACCATTGACAAATTAAACATTTAGGTTAGAATTAAGACAATGACTAAACGGGGGCCAGAATCTCAAGTTCCGCAAGAAGCCATTTCCTCAACGGCTCCAGTAGCTCCAGCAAAAGAGGGCGCAGAGCCAGTTCCCCTACAAGAGCTTACGTCTGATGAACAACAGTTTCTTCGATTCTTGGAAAATCCTGCAGTTCAAGAGATGATTAAGAAACGAGTTGAGATACTTGTCGCGCAACAAGTAGAAGAGGAACTCCAAAAGAAGAAAGGATTGGAGGGGCAAACATCACCAGCCAGCCAAGAAGTTAACCGCTACGATGCGGCACTGGAACAGGCAAAAGAACTAGTCTACCAATATACTGACTTAGATCCCGAAGAGGACTTTATCGACCCAAGACAGGTAGATACATTAGCAACACAACTCATAAACGATCCACTTCTACCTAATCTACTAAAAGGCGAAGACCCACAGGCAAAGTTAGTTCGCCAAGGAGGCAGTGAGCATACCCCAACCACATACATAATTCTTCAAAGACCTACTGCCTCCGAAGCCGCAAGTCAAACAAAACCGAAAAAAGAAGCCGCCTCCCCAAAGACGGTAAAGGAAGAAGAACCCCCCGTCATTCCACCACCAGAGACCGGTGAAAATTTGCAGGAACAACTGAAGAAAGTAAGAGCAGAAAGGGAAAAGGAATGGCCCCAAGGAGCGTTACCAGAAAAAGAAGCAACAGGGGTAAATAACTGGAAAGAGCTGGCAAGCGACTTCATTACAAAAGCAGATATAGAGGAATTTCCTCGCGAACTTGTAGCCGATTTAGCCAGTCGTTTCCGCGGCAGCAAAGGAACTGAGTTAATCAGAGCATTGAACGATCAAACCGTAAGAATTGTCCCCTTGCGCAACGTAGAAGGGAAGATTATTGAATACAAGCTTACGCCCCAACAACAAGAGGAAAAGCCCGCAGAAATAGAAACCGGCACGGCAGACGTAATGCAATTGTCATTAGATGAAATTATCCAAGAGGGCCAAACGGAAGCTCTAGCGGAGCACTTGCTTGAAAATCCCAAAGCCGCACAACAATTCTTTAAGTTAACCACCTATCTCACCGAAAAAATAGCCTTGGAGTGTCTACCCGAACCCCAACAGTTGAAAAAAGAAAGGACAGATGCAAGGCTTGCATCATTAATCGCTGTGACAAAAGCAACAAAATTTCTGCCCGAAGTCGAAAAAGCCCTCGGAAGAGCCGCACTCATCACAACAGCAGAAGAACTAAAAAAGACTATCCACGAAAACGAGCGCAAAAAAATCGCAAAAGAAGCTTTAGGTGCTTATGAGAGTTCACTTCAGGTCTTAGAGCAAGACACCCGAGAAGTGCTTGCCGCTCTTGAGCAAGAGCTTCCTGAAGACAGACGATTAGAAGTAAAAACAAAGGACAACCTGCGGCTCGCGGAAATGCCGCCGGCAACGGACATTCAACCATCCACTCAAGCCTTTGCTGAAGCTCTGGAATATGTCCAAAACCTAATGACCGTTGTGCAGCATTCCTCTCGTAAAGATTACACACAAGAAAGTGCTCGTGAAGACTTAGCGGTACTGGGGCAACTAGAAAGAGCGCTTGAGTCAGTAATCGAAACCTACACCCAAGCAGAAGAAGTAGAAGCCATGCACGCACTAGAACTCGCCAAAGTTGCCACCCTTGATGAAACGCAGGCAATTCGCTTGGTAGAAAAAGCGCTTAGAAATGATCTCGTTCCATTGTTAAAGCATGAAAACGCTGCCCGCGCCGTTAACCTCCTCCAAGAACAGGCAAAGCAAAAAATTGTCCCGATGTTAACCGAATTCTTTGAAACACATCCAGAGCGTCTAGCCACCGGAGAGGGACTTATTAAAAAGAAAGCATTGGAGCAGGCGCAACATGCCGCTGAAGTATGCCAAATAAACAGATTCGGTCCCGTAAAAGAAGGCGAAGGGAAGGCAGGATACAAAGCGGATTACCAAACTTCTTCCCTGCTGTTCATGGAAAATTTAGCCGCCGAGGCTATAAAAGGCCCTGGGGTAGAAAAGAAACACGCCTTGATTATAGCAGAAGATTTTATAAGCTGGCTAGCAGCCAGAGAGACCGCGGACGAAATAGCCGAAAGGAGAGCTACTCCAGCGCAAAGAGCCCTCGCCACAGCCCTATTTATAGTTAGAGAGACAGAAAAAGGCAAAAAGGTCGATCCCGGTCATATTGAAGAACTAACAAGAGCAATGGGGATAGCATATAAACGCTGGCAAGAGGAACTTGGTAGCAAAGCCTCCAAAACAGCACCTGAGCCTGCTTACTAATCCTATATCCAGGCTCTAGACCCCTCACCGCATACTAAGGGCAAGCCCCACCCTGCATCATTTCGTTAATCCTGACCTTACACCACCGCACATTTTCACTTTGACAAACAAAACCCTCTAATTGTAAAATCCAACTGCAACAGACAAGAAAATTGCTGGATATCGCATCTTCAGTCACAACATGCCGCACAATCCGGGAGTACCCACAATAGAATCCACGCAATGCCCTAAAGAGACTTTGACCCTCAGCGGAAACCCGAAAAAAAGAGGAGAATTGTTAGTTGCAAGACTGGCTGATTACGACTTTCAAAGCAAGCTCAGACAATTTAACGAACTCCGTCCCCCTGTTACAGGAATTGTTGTAGAAGCTCAGAAAGTTTTATCGAGCAGTTTGTATACGGATGAAATTATTGCCCTAGAAGAACAAATTAAACAGAAACCCGTAGTTATTCTGTCGGGCGCGTTTAGAATGGGAAAAAGTTCAATTTTAAATGCATGGGAAAGAAAAAACCCGAAATTAAAGAGAGGGGGAGATGATCTATATGGAACAGACTTAGACGATGAAACTGTTAACTTCCTTTCTGAAGATTATGATGAAATATTCTTGGACGAATTTTCGCCCACTCAACAATCTATTCAGCACGTTGACAAACTAATACTAAAAGGGAAAAGGGTCATCTTAAGCACTGATCTGATTTCACTCCCTCGCCTAGAAAAAACACTTCAAGCAGCTAATGTAAACTTTGGTCAGGTAATAATATCCCTCTGCGATGAATCGGAGTTAACGCGGTACGTTTCTAAAATTTTAGAATTACCAGAAGATGATAAACTAGCTAGAATAGTAGCTTCTTTATCAGGCGGATGCCCTTTTGTAGCAAATATCATCTGCTCAAATATTATTAACACAGCTTACGATTACTTAAATGAGGAAAAAACCGATAACACAGGATTCATCAAGCGGGTAATAAATTTAAGTAAAGATCAAATCAGCTCACATTTCATCTCGTGGAGTGAACAGAGGGCACAGACAGATCCCGTATACCACCCCTATATCCCCAACCCATTATTGGAGCACATTCAACCGGATAACGCCCAGCTCGAATAAAGAAAAACTCAACCTAACAATTTTCGTGCAAAACCAGAATAATCTCCGACAGCAACTCTCTGGCAAAGAAGCATTAACACTTCTGCAAGGTTTTGCTAAAACCTTTGCAAAAATATAGTGGCGGAATCTCACACATAATCATCAAGAATTATCACACCAATTTGCTTGCCTATCTTAACAAAATCCCGATCATTGGTAATAAACAAGTCCGTGCTTTTAACCAACGCCGTAGCCGCCTGAATGGCATCTGGGCTCTTTAGTAAAAATTGCCGCCTTAACCTCGCCGCTTCTAAAACAATCTTCATCGACATATCAACTACTTCCAGGTTTGGCAAGCGATGGTAAAACTGAGTAAAAAACTTCTGCCGCTCTTCGTCCACCTCCAACTCCGGCAAAGAGAGTGTTTCTAAAATAGTAACCACCGAAGTTACTCCCCGCACTTGACCTTGCTCAATGCGCTCCAGCACCAACTTGCACAACGGTGCCCACGGCATTTCCTTTTCTAAAAAGTAAAGAAAGACAACCGAGTCTAGCCCAACTAAACTCGCCCCGTCAATTTTTCGCAGAAGCTTACTTGTCCCAAGATTCTTTTTCTTTAGCATGATGCCTATCTACCCCACTACGCTTCTTCCATAACCCTTCCCCACTTCCATAAGCCGCCTCCACCCAGCTATCAGGCTCTGGCCTAAGCTCTATGACACGCCGTGAGACAACTAACTGCACCCTTTTCCCAGGCTTCAAATTGCAACGTTCCCGCACCTGTTGCGGAATAGTAATTTGCCCCTGCGGACTAATTTTAACCGTCCTTAATTCCATATTTTTATTCAACCAGAGTTCTAAAAATTTGTCAAGGGTAATTTTAGAAGTTGCGAGAAAATAAAGTTGCCCATAAACCAACCTTTGGGCCACCTTGATAAAGGAAAAACTAGACACCGAGATGATAATCGCCATCAATAGCCTGCGGCGTTTGGGCAGAACCTTTATCCCACATCAGCTCGCCAACCGCATCCCAGATCAAAAAAAAAGGGTAACTGCGTGCCGTTTTTCTTCTGAAGAAGCCGGCATAGCTCAAAAAACAGAAGGTTTGCCAACCTACTTGCAGACTCCTACCCCTTCTCTACATACCGGGAGTAAACCCAACCCGAAGTTGTCTCATCAAGCTTAATCCGATACCAGCCGGGGCTTTCCTCCAAGAATTCATACTGCGCTCCCGGGAAAACCTTGCCAATAATGGAGGCATTTAAAGAAGGACCAGACCTCACATTTAAAAACCCGGTTGGCGTTTCTTTTATGGTTGCCAAAACCTTCACAGACTGAGTAGGTTTTACCATCTCTTTAATTTGCGCCACCCTGGCCAAAATGTCCGAAGAAACTTCTCCGCCAGAAGGCAAAACCACCACCACAACATAGTCCCCTGCATTTAGGTTGGCCACAAACCCCTCTATTAAAGAAAAATTCCACAGGGAGTAATCTAAATTCCTGGTGGCCGATCCCTGATAAACATTGCCCAACGGGTCTACAACATAGGCAAAAGGAAATTCGGGGAAATTAAGAATGTTTCTGGCATAAAGTTGAACTCCCTTTAGCCAATCGGCAACATCTGCCCGGGGGTCAGCCAACTCCACCGAATACAATTTGAGATTGGCCCATTCTTTCCGCGGGCAGGCGGCTTCGTCACAAGCAGACTCTGCCAAAGACCAACTATCTCTTTTCTTTACCGCTTCCAAAGATAAAGCCGGCTGACCTGCAGGCAGTTCACCAGATACTTCCTGCAGTTTAAAAAAAGGAAAAAGCCCCATCTCCACATCCAAAACCGCCCTCTCATCCCGCCGAAGATCAATATTCATCTGCCAACTCTTCCACCCCTCCCTGGCTAGCTTCACTTCGTGTAATCCTTCTTCCACCCCGCTTAAAACAATCGGCGAAACGCCCTTTTCCTGACCGTCTAAAAAAACGGTGCTTTCCGAAGGAGTTGAGGTAATGGCAATTCTTCCCTGCCCTTGATCAGATTTCTGAAAAGACAAAATACCAACCGAGGAAAAATGCCGGGCAGACAAACTTACCCTTATTCTAGACTTTTCCCCATCAACAATTCTCACCTTGCCCTCCCAACCGGGCAGGAGACCTTCCTTGTCGGCCACTCTAACCAAATAAAACCCGCCCGCCATTCCCTCTTTTGTCCACGGAGTCTCCCCCTGCAAAACTCCCTCCACAAAAACCTGTCTCCCTTCCACCAAAGAAACTACTTCCAAACTGCCCCCAACTTCTCCCCCGGATTGACGGGAAAGCAGAAAGAGCAAAAAAATTGCTGCCAAGGCAGCAAAAATAAAAAGGGTGATTAGTACCAAAAGCCGTTTCATAGTAGTATAACCTTAGGCTGTTTGCTGTTGTTCCTCAATTCTAATCGGCATAATGATGTGAAAGAACCCGGCATCCAAAGATCCTGCCTTTTGATCCGCCGACGACAACTTTATGGGAGAAAGCGAGTCTTTGGCTTCAAAAATAATTTCCTGATCATTAACAGCCTCTAAACCTTCTTTTAAGAAGACCGCATTAAAAGCTATTTTTAACCCATCTCCCTCTATGCTGGCGGGTATCTTTTCCCTGCCCTCGCCAATCTCGGCACTTTGAGCTTCCACGGTTAAGCTCTTATCTTCAAAAGTCAAGTGCACCGTCTGACCATCGCGCTGGGAAAAAATTGCCGCCGTCCGTACCGCCCGCAAAAACTCTTCCTTATCCAAAGAGGCCTTAAGCGTAAATTCGGTCGGCAGGATTTTTTCATAATCAGGAAATTCCGATTCTATCAGCCTGGTAGCCAACTGAACAGAAACCAGATCAAAAATCAGCTGGTTTTTATCCTCGGACAAATAGACAGCCGCCTCTTCTTCCCCGCTTCCGCCAAGCAATTTCTCCACCTCCAAAAAAGCGGCGGCGGGAATAACCAAGGGCTTTTCATCTTTTGCCGATCTCACCGTTGTACCCTTAACCTCACTCAAGCGGAAGCCATCGGTGGCGACCAGAGTGGCCTGGCTGTCAGCCACTTTAACCAAAATGCCGGTTAGGACCGGTCGGCTGTCGTCAGCAGCGGCCGCGAAACAAACCTTGTGAATGCATCGGGATAGTTCCTGAACCTTAAAGATAAACAGAGGCTCTTTAGCTTTCCGGGGAAAAGAAGGAAAATCAACCGCCTCCATGGTTACAAAAGCCGCCTGAGATGTTTTACTGCTCACCTTTAACTTGTTTTGCACCACTTCCAAATTGATCTTGTCTGGAGTAAGGGCAGAAACATAATTTTGCACAGGAGCAGCCGGTGCGGTAATTTCACCTTCTTTTTCCACTTCGGCACCAATTCGAGAACAGATAGAAAGCTGCAGGTTTGTGGCATAAAAGGCCAAAGTTCCCTTTGTCGCTTTAACCAGAAAGTTGGAAAGAATCGGTAATTCAGAACGGGCAGGAGCCAGACGGGATACCTGATTTAAGGCTTTATTGAGATTTGGCTGTAAACAAGTACTTTTCATATCAATACTACCCAGCATTTTACCATAGTACATTTTAATTAGACAATAATTATAACTGGGGCAACTGTTTCAAAATTGGGAGCGGCATTTTTTTAAAGACATTAATTTAGGAGTTGTTTCCCATAAACGCCGCGTGGCAGGAACGGCTCAAACCATCCTTTCACCATCCCCCGTTGTTGAAACAATTACATTTTTAATCGGCCTGAAGACGTTTGGCATAAAGACGTTACTTAAGTTTTGTAAACTTGACGTGCGGCCGCATAGGAGATTTACAAATTTTTTTTTGTAAAGTCCTCAAGGATGGGTTTAAAAGTGCTCAACTCAGTTGTAGTCATCATGACAATAACCAAGCAAATAACCAAGCACCAAATTACAAATTACAAATTACAAATTACAAACAAATTCTAAATCCAAAACTCAAATGACCGAAACTTTCCCGCGTTTGGAATTTGGAAAATTGTCATTTGGATTTGGTTTGGCATTTGGCATTTTTAATTTGACATTTTACAGATTCGCCCTTTTCGAGGAGTGACCTCTGTCTTGTCGCTGAACTACAGGCTTGGCTTATTGCGCGCCAGTAACAGACTAAGTGCAGT